>NZ_JAJCXD010000041.1:0-136765 GCF_021056305.1 Actinokineospora sp. PR83 | reverse complement strand
GCTGGGTCGGGTGGGTTGGCCACCGCTGCGGCGGCGGGTGCGGTCGGTGGGGTTGGGGGGCCGGGTTCGGGTGGGTCGGGTGCCGGGGTTCCTGTGGCAGGCGGGGGCGAAGTCGCGGCTCCGGTCCGGGCTGCTGAGCGGGCGGCGGCGGGTGTGTTGTGGGCGGCCTGCGCCACCGTGTTGCGATCCGGGGCGACCGGGAGTGGCGCCGTGGTGCGGGCCGAGGTGCTGCGGGCCGTGCACACCGCTCGTGTCGCCGGGCTGCACCGGGCCGCTGCCGGGGGGCTGCGCATCGCCGCCTCCCTGGCGGCGGGGCGGGGTGGGGACTCCGCGTTCGACCGGGAAGTGCTCGCCGCAGACCTCGTCGACCTCATGCTGCTGTGCCACGACCTGCGCACCGGGCACGGTGACCCGGCTGAGTTGCGGGGTACGGCCCGGCGCGAGTACCGGCCGATCGGTTCCCTGCGCCTGTACGGCCTCTGCACCGAGGCGGTGGTGGCGGCCACCGGTTACGGCGGCGTCGTCACCCACCTCGTGGACCAGGGGGGCACCCTGTGGACCATCCCGGCGATCACCCCCGGTGGTGCCGAACGGGTGCCCGCCGCCGCGGACGGGCCGGTGGCCGTCGGGGAGTCCGGTCTCACCCACCGCGGGCTGGGGCGGGCCGGGTTGTTGCTCTCCGGGGGCACCGCCTCGACCGACCGCCGCCTCGGGGCGGGCAAGGCGGTCCGCGCCGTTGCCGCTTCCGGCGCCGCCTGGGACGCGCCGCCCCTGGCTGACCTGTGGGCGCAGCCCCTGGCCGAGCAGGTGACCCGCGCCTTCGCCGCCGACACCCGCCCGGACGCGCACCGGCCCGCAGGCGCCGACCTGCTGTTCCTCGACGCCACCGTGCTCGGCGCGGCGGCGGGTGCCCTCCGCGTCGCCGCCGGTGACGCGCGCATCGACCTCGTCTCCGACGATGGGCGGTCGCTGGACAACCTCCGCGTCCTCGCGGGCGCGGCGGGGCTGCGGCTCCGCGTCGTCGCCCGGCTCCTGCCCGACCGCCCCGCCACCGCCCTGGCCATCGCCGTGTCCGGCGACCCGGAGCACCTGTCGCTCCCCGCCGACCACCACGGCCGCGTCGACCTGGGCCTCGACCGCCTCCAACGCTCCCACGTAGCGGCCCCCGCACCCGGCGACCTCCGCACCCATCCCGAGCCTGCCCACCACACGCCGACCGACCCCGAGCTGGACCACGGCAGACCGACCGATCCCAAGGCAGCCCCACACACGTCGACCGACCCCGGGCAGGCCCTCGTCGGGCCAGCCGATCCCGAGCCGGCCCACCGTGCGTCGGCCGGTCCAGAGGCGGCCCGCAGCAGGCCGACCGACCCCGAGTCGACTCGCCGCGTGCCGACCCACCGCACGCCTGCTCCGCTGCGCCCGCTCGAACTGCTCCTGCACCGGATCGCCCTCGGCGGTCGGGCCGTTGCCGCCACCTCCACCGCCGCCCGCGAGATCGCCGCGCTCACCGACAACGGCCTCACCACCACCGCCTCCCTGCTGTCCGACATCGCCACCACCGCCCGCGACCGGGAACGCGACGCCTTCGGCCGGGTCGTCCGGGACACCGGGGACGCCTTCCCGCTGGCCTGGCTGCGCGCGGGTCTGCACGTCCGCGAGGTCAACCGGGCCCTGGCGTGCCGGGCCTGGCTCGCGGCCACCACCCCGCCGACCTGACCCCACGGCCCGCGTTCGCCGTCATCCCCCCGCGCAGCGGAAGACGACCTTGCCGAACAGGGCGCCCGTGAGCATCCGGCCGATGACCCGGCGGCGGGCGGCTCGGCGAACGGCCTGGGACGAACGGCTCGGCGGCGGACGGTCCGGGCGGTCCGCGCAGCGGTGGGCCGGTGCTCAGGGGGTGGTCGCGACCGGGCAGCACGGGCTGCCGCTCGGGCCGGGGGCGCCGGGTGCCGGGGTCGCCTGCGGGGTCAGTGGCACCAGGCTGTTCTCCGTGGTGGTCACCGGTGCCACGCTCGGCGCGGGCCCCGGCACCGCGGGCGGCACGGGTTCCGGGCGCAGCAGGGCGAAGCTGGCGGCCAGGACGCCGACGACGGTGAACGCCGAGGCGGTGACGGCCGCCGTCCGGCGGCGGCGCTGGATGCGGCGACCGCGCTCGATGATCGCGGTCGGGTCGGCGGCCCCGGTGGGGCGGTAGCCCTGCTCCGCCTGGTCCAGGGCGGCGCGGATGTCGTCAGCGTGCATAGCTTTCCCTGCCTTCGGAGAGCCGGGCGCGCAGCGCGGCCAGCGCCTTCGAGGTCTGGCTCTTGACCGTACCCGGCGTGCAGCCGAGCGCGGCCGCCGTGTCGTTGACGTCGAGGTCCTGCCAGAAGCGCAGCACCAGCACCGCGCGCTGCCGGGGCGGCAGCGCGGAGATCAGGTCCCAGAGCACCACCCGGTCCTCCCGGTCCGGTTCCACCACCGGCGACTCGGGTGGCTCGTCCACACCGGACTCCCGGCGCCACCAGGCGCGGCGGCGGTCGGTGAGGAACTCGCGCACCACCACCTTGCGCAGGTAGGCGCCCAGGTGCTCGTGCTCGTCCAGGCGCGACCAGGCCAGGTAGAGCTTGAGGAACGCGGCCTGCGTGAGGTCCTCGGCGCGGTGCCGGTCCCGGCAGAGCAGGTAGGCGGTCACGCGGACCGAGTCCACGTGCCGGTTGAAGCACGCGGTGAAGGCGGAGGTGTCCGTCGACGCCCCCGCGGCGGAGAACCGCACAGTGCAACGCCTTCCGGCCGGTCGGTGCGCACTCCCGGGCGGGCGCACCGATCCTGGCAGCAGTCGAGGTCAGCCCGCGGTGGTCACCGGGGCGGGGGCGGCGGTGGGGGCGGGCCGCCCCGGCGCGGGCGACGGGGTGACGGCCGGTGCGGGCGCGGGGGTCACGCTCGGCTCCCCGGGGGCGGGCCGCGGAGTCGCGCTCGGCGCACCCGGTGCGGGTCGCGGGGTCACGCTCGGCTGCCCGGGCGCGGGGCGGGGGGAGAGGTTCGGCCCGCCCGGGGCGGGCGCGGGCGTGACGCTCGGCTCACCCGGTGCGGGCTGCGGGGTCAGGCTGGGCTGCCCGGGGGTGGGCAGGGGGGTCAGGCCCGGCGACGGCAGGGGGGACACCGCGGGCGGGGAGGTCTCCACCCCGGGCTGGGCCGGTCCGGTCACGGCCGACGCCAGGAAGGGGACGCCCGCCACGGCCGCGCCGGTCAGCAGGACCCCGCCGACGATCGTCATTCGAATGCGCACACGTGCTCCAGGTCTCCGGGAGCACCGCCCCGTGCGGTGCTCTCACCGGTAACCCACGCGGTGCGGTCGACGGTCGGTTGCCCCGGTCGGGAAAGATTCCCGAAACCCGGGTGGGGACCACCTCGGCGGGTGTCCCGGGTGGTCAGTCGAGGCCCATCGAGCGGCGGATCTCGGCCAGCTTGGCCCGGCCCGCCTCGTCCCGCTCGGCCAGCTCCTTGTCCAGGGACTCCACGTCCGGGCCGGTGCCGCCCAGGCCCGCGAGCTCGACCGAGCCGGTGGAGGTGTGCACGCGGTTCTCGATCCGGTCGCGGACGTAGTCGAAGCTGGGCACCCCGTCCGCGGAGTAGTCCGACGGCGGCGGCACCTGCTCGACTGCGGCCGGGGACCTGTCCTCCACCACCTCGGCGTCCACCACGTTCTCGTCGTCGTTCCCGGCCGTGCCCATCGCCTGCTCCATCCGTTCGACCGTGCGCTCACCCGACCATAGCCCGGCGCCTCACCGGCGGTGCGGGGCCGCCCACGGGGAACATCCGGGGTTGGACGCCGCTCGGTGCGGGTACGTGGGGTGGCGCAAGAGCGGGTTGAGAACGCGAATCGCCAGCGTTCGGCTCTGGACTGCGATCGAGTGCGGTCGAAGCCCGGCGCAGGAGGTGTGCCAGTGGGCGCCGCGCCGTTCGACCGCGTCGTCGGGCCTGTTGTCGGCCGGGTCGGCCAGGAACGCCGCGGAGCCCGGAACCGGTGCCGAGTCGTTTGTCCCCGGTAGGGTCACTTGCTGTTCACGTTCATTGAGGAGAGATTCTTTTTGAGGTAAACTCAGCATTCTCTTCGATCCCTTTCGTTTCGGCTTCAACAATGGTGGGGGGCTACTCCGACTGGCGGGTTTTGCCTGCCTCCGAGTGCAGCTATACGACGATAACCTTGCGGGAAAGCGACAACGAGTTGCGGTCTGCGGCGAGTACCGTCCGTATTGGACGTTGGTCCATACTGGTGATCGATATGTCCGGTTCAGCGCTTCTGTCGGGCCGCTGATACGCTTTGGTTGATCTTCCGGAAGTGATCCCAAGGGGATTTCGCGTGTTGTCGGCGGGGAACACAAGAAATAGAGGGGGCAATCGAAGGATGTTCTTCCAAATTCTCGGTTCGCTGGAAGCGGCTTACGGGGGCGCGGCGATCAACGTCGGTCGCAACCGCCAGCGGATCGTGCTCGCCCTGCTGCTGTCCGCCCCCGGGCGGACGGTCACGATCCCGGAGTTCGTCGAGGCCCTCTGGGGCGGGCGCCCGCCGAAGACCGCCGCCGAGCAGGTGCAGACCTGCGTCTGGCGGTTGCGCCGGTCCTTCTCCGTCGCCGGGGCGCCCGACCTGATCGAGACCACCGCCGCCGGCTACACCCTGCGCGTCGACCCGCAGGCGGTCGACAGCCACCGGTTCACCACCGGCGTCGACGAGGCCCGGGCGCTGGCGGCGAGCGGGGACAGGTCCATGGCCGCCAAGCGGTTCCGCTGCGCGCTCGCGCTGTTCCGCGGCCCGGTGCTGGCCGAGGTGGACAGCCCGGTCGTGCAGGCCATGGCCGCGCAGTGGGAGGAGCGCAGGCTCGCCGTGCTGGAGGAGTGCCTCGCGCTGGAGATGGAGTGCGGCCGCTCCCGGGAGCTGATCGACGAGTTGACCGCGCTGGTCGAGCAGCACCCCCTGCGCGAGGGTTTACGCGCCAAGCTGATGCACGCCCTCTACAGCGCCGACCGCCGAGCGGAGGCGCTGGACGTCTACGCCCGCGGTCGCGCCCGGCTGATCGACGAACTCGGCCTGGAACCGGGCCGCGCGCTGCGCGAGATGCAGCAGCGCATCCTGGCGGGGGAGCCCGCGGCCGCGGCCGTCGAGCCGCAGGTGCGCGCGACCCCCGTCCCGGCGCAGCTCGTCTCCACCGTCCCGGACTTCGTGGACCGCCCCGAGCACGCCGACCTCATCCGGGCCGCCCTCACCGAACGGCGCCGGGTGGCGCCCAGGGTGTGCGGGGTGCACGGCAACTTCGGCGCGGGCAAGTCCGCGCTCGCGGTGAACGTCGCCCACCAGGTGCGCGGCGAGTTCCCGGACGGGCAGCTCTACGCCGACCTGCGCGGTTCCCGATCCGACACCGTCCCGGTGCCGGAGGTGCTGGCCCGCTTCCTGCGCGCCCTCGGCGTGTCCGACTCGGCCATGCCCGCCGACCAGGCCGAGCGGTCCGGGCTGTTCCGCAGCCTCATCGACGGCAAGCGCATCCTGGTCCTGCTCGACGACGTGCCCACCTCGGACTGGGTCTGCCCGGTGATGCCCGCGCACCCGGAGGCGGCGCTGCTGATGACCAGCCGCTGCCACCTGTCCGACGTGCCGGGGGCGGTGCCGGTCGAGGTGGGGGTGCTGACCGTCGAGCAGTCCGTGCGGCTGCTGTGCAACGTGGTCGGCGAGGACCGCGTCACCGCCGAGCCGGACGCCGCCCACCGCCTGGTCAACGCCACCGGCAGGCTGCCGCTGTCGGTGCGCGCCGCCGCCGCGCGGCTGGCCGCCCGCCCGCACCTCGGGGTCGAGCACCTCGCCCAGCGGCTCAGCGACCCCTACCGGCGGCTCGACGAGCTGTCGCACGGCACCCTGGACATGCGGTCCTACCTGGAGCCGAGCGCGGACGCGCTGTCCGAGCAGGCGCGGCGGGTGTGGATCTCGCTGGGGTTGTTGCAGGTCCCCGACTTCGGCGCCTGGGTGGTGGCCGCCGCGACGAACACCCCGATCCCGATCGTGGAATCGGTGCTGGAGCACCTGGTGGACCGCGGTCTGCTGCACGCGGCTGGTGAGGACCACATGGGCGTCATGCGCTACCGGATGCACCGGTTGGGCGGGCTCTACGCCCGGGAGCGGGCGCTGCGGGAGCTGACCGCGGCCGAGCGCGCCGAACTGCTCGACCGGTCCGCGGACTGCTGGCTCGGCCTGGCCCAGCGCGCCGAGCAGCTTCTCAGCGGGGTTCCCGAGGACTCCGAACTGCTGGAGTGCCCCAACGGCGCCTGCCAGTTGATGATCGACATGGTCAAGTCCGACCCCGGCGGCTGGTTGCTGCTGGAGGCCGAGGGGCTGCGCTTCGCCGCCCGCCACCGCGACCGCGCGGCCGGGGTGCGGGTGCCCGCGGCGGGCCTGGACCGGTGGGACTTCAGCACCGACGTCACCGAGTTGACCCCGCCCCGGGTGCGGTGAGCGGTCAGGACCCCGGTGCGGCGAAGCTGTCCGGGCAGGTGCCGGGGTCGGCGGACCAGCCGTTGGCCGCGATGACGTGCTCCAGGTCGCCCGCCATGCGGGTCAGGCCGGTGTCGGGCAGGTGGCCGCCGAAGACCGCGGCCACCGCGGCCCGGTACACCGGGCGCGAGGTGGCGAGGGCCTTGCGGCCCAGCGGGGTCAGCTCGGCCCAGGTGGCGCGGCGGTCGCTGGGGCGCAGGGTGCGCGCGACCCAGCCGTTCTGCTCCTCCAGCTTGGCGACCAGCCGGGTGGTGCCGCTCTTGGAGAACATCATGGCCCTGGCCAGCTCGCCCATCCTGGCGGTGCCGCCGTGCGCGTCCAGGGTGGCCAGCAGTTCGTGCTCGGCCAGCGACATGCCGCTCTCGGCGCGCAGGGCGCCGTCGAGCCGGGCGTTGGTCATGGCGGTGAACCGGTAGACCGCGCCCCACGCCTGCTCCTGAGCGTTTGTCATCCCCCGAGTCTAGCTCGCAACAGTTGACATGAGAACAGTCTTCGCCGTACCGTTCTCAGGAGAACGGTTCCGCAAAGAATCTTTGAGAGGTGAACGATGGCTGCTCGGATTGCGGTGATCTACTACTCGTCCACGGGCACGATCCACCGGCTGGCCGAGGGGATCGTCCGCGGCGCCGAGGCCGCGGGGGCCGAGGTCCGGCTCCGGCGCGCCGCCGAACTGGTGCCCGACGACCAGATCGACAAGAACCCCGAGTGGCGGGCGCACCTCGACGCCACCGCCGACATCCCGGTCGCCACCCTGGACGACCTGCGCTGGGCCGACGGCTTCGCCTTCGGCACGCCCACCCGCTTCGGCAACGTGGCCTCGCAGCTCAAGCAGTTCCTCGACTCCACGTCGGGGCTGTGGAACGAGGGCGTCATGGTGGGCAAGGCCGCGACCGGCTTCACCAGCAGCTACGAGCTGCACGGCGGCCAGGAGACCACGCTGGTGGCCCTCTACAACGTCATGCACCACTGGGGTTCGATCATCGTCCCCACCGGCTACGCCGACTACGACGTCATCCACGCCGCGGGCGGCAACCCCTACGGCATCAGCGCCACCCACACCGACGAGGACCTGCGCAAGCAGGTCCAGGCCGCCGCCGAGTTCCACGGCGGCCGGTTCGCCCGCATCGCCGAGGCGCTCAAGGCCGTGCGCACCGACTCCTGACCCTCCCGCACTTCCCGCAGTACAACCGAAAACCCACGTCACGGCCGCCGGGCTCCCCGGCGGCCGTGACGTTTTCCGCGGCCGATCAGCCGGGCGAGAGGCTGCGGAGAGTGGGTCGAGAGGGGGCGCTCATAGCGTGGGTGGGGAGGTGATCGCGAGACCGCGAGGGCCGGGTGCGGCCCCCAACCGGCAGAGGCGGTGTCCATGTCAGACCGAAGTGAACCCGAGGACGTGCGGGAGGACGACTTCCGCGCGCTCATGGCGGGGTTCCCGACCGGCGTGTCCGTGGTGACCGCCGTGTCCGACGACGGCGAGCCGTGGGGGATGACCTGCTCCTCGGTGTGCAGCGTGACCGTCGAACCGCCGACGCTGCTGGTGTGCCTGCGCACCGCCAGCCCGACCCTGGCCGCGGTGCTCGACCGCGGGACGTTCGCGGTCAACCTGCTCGAACACGACGCGCGGCGCACCGCGGAGCTGTTCGCCTCCGGTGACCCGCTGCGGTTCGACCGCGTCGAGTGGACGGTCGACGACGAGGCCCGGGGCCCGCACCTGCGCGCCGACGCGCACTCCGTCGCCGACTGCGCGGTGGTCCGCGCCGAACCCGTTGGCGACCACACCGTCGTCATGGGCACCGTCGAACGCGTGCTGCGCCGGGGAGTCCGGCGCCCCCTGCTCTACGGGCTGCGGTCCTACTCGGCCTGGCCCGAACCCGCCGCCATCGCCTGACCAGGAGAGGAAACCCCCATGCCCCCGTCAACCGACACCTTCGCGCCGGTCGCCGACCCGCACGAGCACACCGCCAACTTCGCCCGCGCGTTCAACTCCGGCGACCCGGACGCCGTCGTGGCCACGATGGACCCGAGGGCGGTCTTCGTCCGCGGCCCCGGCGACGGCGTCACCGGGGCCGACGCCCGGCAGGCGGTGGCCGACTTCCTCGCCCTGGGCCTGCCGATGGACATCCGGGACCGGTACGTCTACGTCGCCGACGACACCGCGCTGATCATCGCCGACTGGCGGGTCGAGGGCGAGGCGCCCGACGGCTCGCACCTGTGCCTGACCGGCTCCAGCACCGACGTCCTGCGCCGCGGCGCGGACGGCCTCTGGCGCTCGATCATCGACAACCCGCACGGCACCACCGCGCCGCAGACCTGACCCGCCGCCGGGCCCGCCGTCCCCGCCCGACCGAAGGAGACCACCGTGACCACCACCCTCCCCGCACCCACCACCACCGAGCACCCCGACTGGTCCGAGCGCCCCACCACCCCCGACGGGTGGGTGGCCCGCGCGCACGAGGTCGCCGGGGTCATCTCCGAGGGCGCCGCCGAGCGCGACCGCTCCCACCGCACCCCGCACGCGGAGATCCAGGTCGTCAAGGACTCGGGCCTGGCGACCCTGCTCGGCCCCGCCGAGCACGGCGGCGGTGGCCAGGAGTGGCCCACCGCCTACCGGGTCGTCCGGGCCATCGGCGCGGCCGACGGCTCCATCGGCCAACTCGTCGGCGACCACTTCACCTGGTGCTGGCTGCCGCGCATGGTCGGCACCGCCGAGCAGATCGAGCGCATCGAGCGCGACGCCGCCAGGGGCAACTGGTTCTTCGGCTGCGCCCTCAACCCGCGCGACGCCGACGTGGTGGCCACCGACGAGGGCGACCACCTGGTGTTCAGCGGCAAGAAGAGCTTCTGCACCGGGGTGAAGGTCTCCGACCACACCGTGCTCGAAGGCGTGCTGGACAACGGCGACCACGTCATCGGCGTCGTGCCGACCGACCAGCCCGGCATCGTCTACCACGACAACTGGGACAACATGGGGCAGCGGCTCACCGACAGCGGCGGCGTCAGCATCAGCGACGTCCGGGTGCCGTGGGAGGACGCGCTGGGCTTCACCGACAAGAAGTTCCAGCCGCACCCCTACATGACGATGAACATCCCGATCGGGCAGCTCCTGTTCGCGAACCTGTGGCTGGGCGTGGCCAACGGCGCGCTCAACGCCGCCATCGACTACACCCAGGGCAAGCGCGGCTGGGGCGGCTACGACCGCACGGTGGACGAGCCCCGCGTGCAGGACACCATCGGTGACCTCACCGCGAAGGTGTGGGCCGCGGAGGCCTTCGCCGACCAGGTCGCCCAGGAGGGCCTGGCCCTGCACCGCGACCGGCTGTCGGTCACCCCGCGGATGCGCGGGGAGTACAAGGTCCGCACCGCGGCGGTCAAGACCCGCGCCGACGAGGTCGCCCTGGAGGTGACCAGCCGCATCTTCGAGGTCACCGGTGCCCGCTCCACCGCGAACTCCTTCGGCTTCGACCGGTTCTGGCGCAACGTGCGCACGCACACCCTGCACCACCCGGTGGCCTACCAGCGCCGCGAGGTCGGGCTGTTCCGGCTGCTGGACGAGGTGCCCGAGCCCGCCCGCTACAGCTGAGCCCGAGAGGACGAGAGGACTACAGCCCGTGCCCCCAGTACCGCACCTGCCGCTGAACGACGGGACCACGCTCCCGCAGATCGGCTACGGCGTCTTCATGATCTCCCCGGACGACGTGGTGGCGCCGCTGAGCGCGGCCATCGAGACCGGCTACCGGCTCATCGACACCGCCGCGGCCTACGGCAACGAGGAAGGCGTCGGCAAGGCGATCGCCAACTCCGGCGTGCCGCGCGCGGAGTTCGTCGTCACCACGAAGCTGTGGAACGACGACCACGGCCACGACGAGACCCTGCGCGCCTTCGACCGCAGCGCCGACAAGCTCGGCCTCGACACCGTCGACCTGTACCTCATCCACTACCCCCGCCCCGCGCTGGGCAAGTACGTCGAGAGCTGGCGGGCCATGGTGCGGCTGCGCGAGGAGGGCCGCATCCGCTCGATCGGCGTGTCCAACTTCGGCGTGCCCGAGCTGGACCGGCTGGCCGAGGAGACCGGTGTCGTGCCCGCGGTCAACCAGGTCGAGCTGCACCCGATGTTCCCGCAGGACGACCTGCGCGCCGCCCACGCCGAGCGCGGCATCGTCACCCAGGCCTGGAGCCCCATCGGGCGCAACCAGGGCCTCTTGCAGCACCCGGACGTGGTGGCGATCGCCCGCGCCGTCGACCGGACCCCGGCCCAGGTCGTGCTGCGCTGGCACCTGCAGCTCGGGGTGGTCGTCATCCCCAAGTCCGAGCGCGACGACCGCATCCGGGCGAACTTCGACCTGACCGGGTTCGCCCTGGACGAGGCCCAGATGGCCGCGCTGGGCGCGCTCGGCGAACAGCGCTGCAACCCCGTGCCCGGCACCCTGTTCGACGTGTCCTGAGAGGAATCCCGATGAACAAGATCTCGTCCAGGGAGGACCTGGTCGGCCCGCTGTTCGGCGCCGCCGCCTTCCAGATGCTGCGCGCGGGCGTCGAACTCGGCCTGTTCGGGCTGCTGCAGGACAAGGGCGAACTGCCCGCCGCCGACATCGGCCCGGCCCTGGGCCTGTCCGAGCGCTCGACCCGCATCCTGCTGCTGGGCGTCACCGCGCTCGGGCTGACCGAGGTGACCGAGGACGGCTCGCACCGCAACGCCCCGGTGCTCGCGGAGATGTTCGCCGACGGCTCGTGGGACATCTTCGCCGACATCGTGGCCTTCGAGGCCGAGCTGGTCTACCTGCCGCTGTCGGACCTGGTGGAGTCGCTGCGCTCGGACACCAACGCGGGCCTGGCCCGGTTCGCGGGCGAGGGCGACGACCTCTACCACCGGCTGCCGGAGACCCCCCACCTGGAAGCGCTGTTCTACCGGTCCATGCGGTCGTGGTCGCGGCTGTCGAACCCGGTCCTGGTGGCCAAGGCCGACCTGACCGGCGTCTCCAGGGTCCTCGACGTCGGCGGCGGTGACGGCGTCAACGCCATCGCCCTGGCCAGGGCCAACCCGGGCGTGCGGTTCACCGTGGTCGACCTGCCGGGGGCGGTCGAGATCGCCCGCGGCAAGATCGCCGAGGCCGGGTTGGCCGACCGCATCGACGTCGCCCCGCTGGACATCTTCCACGACGAGTACCCGGCGGGGCACGACGCGGTGCTGTTCGCCAACCAACTGGTGATCTGGTCGGCCGAGCAGAACCTCGACCTGCTGCGCCGCGCGCACGCCGCCCTCCCCGACGGGGGCCGGGTGATGGTGTTCAACGTGATGTCCGACGACTCCGGCGACGGGCCGCTGTACTCCGCGCTGGACAACGCTTACTTCGCCACGCTCACCGCCCCGCGCAGCATGATCTACCCCTGGGGCGACTACGAGGGGTGGCTGCGCGAGGCGGGCTTCGCCGAGGTCCACCGCGCCCCCGGCGACACCTGGACCCCGCACGGCGTGATCAGCGGTATCAAGGGCGGCGCCTGAGCGCCCGCACCGCGGGTGGTGGGCGGCCGCCCACCACCCGCGCTCTCCGCGGCTGAGACCGACCGGAGAGCGGTCCTGTCTACCGTCAGAGCGTCAACGGGTCCGGTGGGTGAGGCGACAGGGGATGCGACGAGCGGGCGAGATCGAACGGGTGCTCGCGGAACTGAGGTCCGCGGCCCCACCGCGCGGGGTGCCGGTCGACCCGGGCACCCGCGAGCGGCTGCGCGGCCTCTCCGCCGACCTGGTGCGGCTGCACCGGCACGGCGCGGAGGAGTACCTGCGCTTCCTGGCGGCCGCCGAGCGCGACATCGTGGTGCCGGTCGGGCGCGTCCAGGACCTGATCGAGCACCGCAGGGTCCTGGTCACCGGCGCGTCCGGGCAGGTGGGGGCGGCGCTGTGCGCGGCGCTGCTCGACCTCGGCCCGCGGGTGCTGAGCACGGTCGCCGCGAGCCCCACCGCCCCCGCCGGGCCGGTCGAGCACCACGCCGTGGACGTCCGGGACCGGGCCGCGGTGGCCGCGGTCTTCGGCGCCGCCCGGCCCGACATCGTCTTCCACCTCGCCGGGCACAGCGACTACGGCCTGGGCCCCGACCCCGGCCCGGACCCGGCGACCACCACGATCCTGGGCACCCGGCACGTGGTCGAGGCGGCGATCGGCAGCCGGGCGGGGGCGCTGGTCCTCGGCTCGACCGAGCGGTCGCTGATGCCCTACTCCCGCGACTCGGTGACCGCCGCCGAGCGGATCGCCGAGCTGATCGTCGCCGACGCCTCCACCCGCGGGCTGCTGCGCACGGCCGTGGCCAGGGCCGCGCACGTCGTCGACCCCGTGCCGCTGGTCGAGCGGCTGCGCCGGGCGGGGGAGGAGGACTCGGTGGTGTGGCTGCCGGACACCGGGCACCGCTTCCACATCCAGTCCGCGCGCGAGTGCGTGCGGTTGCTGCTGGCCACCGCCCTGGGCGCGGGGGAGGAGGCCTCCGGGCTGCACGCGGTGCGCGACCTGGCCCACCCGGTGCGCGCCTTCGACCTGGTGCTGGGGGCGCTCGCCGAGGAGGGGCTGGCGGCGGTGCCGCTGGCCGACGACTCCGACGGGCACGACGGGTGCCCCGACCTGGCCGCCCCGATGGGCGCCTCGGGCACCAGTGCGCTGTTCAACGCCTTCGAGGCGCCGCTGGCCGTGCCGTCCTCGTCCCCGGCGGTCGACCTGGTCCCGGTCCGGTTCCGGCTGCCCACCGTGGCGGGGCGGCTGATGGACCGGATCGACCGGCACAGCGCAGCCGGGGAACCGGGCGCCGTCCAGGAGACCGTGGACCGGTTGGCGAAGACGCTGCTGGAGGGGATGCTCGCGCAGGCGCCGCCGCCGATCGTCCGGCTGGTCGCCCGACTGTCGTCGACCATGCGGTCCACCATGAGCCCCACCGACCGGATGGTCGACGACCGGGTGCGCTGGTGGGCCGAGCGGTGACCCCGTGGCCCCGGGAGCCGCCCGCCGGGACACGGCCCTCGTCGGCGGTCCGCCGGGCCGCCGCGCTGTGGTACCGCCGGGCCGCCTCGACGGCGCCCCGCTGCGCCGCCCCGCTGTGCCGCCGGGCGGCTCCGCTGTCGTGCCGCAGGCAGGTCCCGCTGTCGTGCCGCAGGCAGGTCCCGCTGTCGTGCCGCCGGGCGGCTTCGCTGTTGTGCCGCCGGGCGGCTCTGCTGTTGTGCCGCCGGGCGGCCGCAGGCCGTTCGAGCCGTGTGTCTCCGTTGCCGAGTCTCGTGTCGGGAGTGTCGTGATGAACCGTGCGCTGGTCTTCCTGTGCGTCAGCCAGGTCGTGGGCTCGCTGGGGTTGGCGGCGGGGGCGGCCTCCGGGCCGCTGCTGGCCGAGCTGATCACCGGGTCCGCCGCCTCCGGGTCCCTCGCCATGGGCGCCCTGGTGGCCGGGTCCGCCGTCTCCGGGCCCGCGGCGGCGTGGGTGATGCGCCGCAGTGGGCGGATGTACGGCATCCTCGCCTGCCACCTGGCCGCCGCGCTCGGTGCGGCGGTCGCGGTGTTCTCCCCGCACTGGGGGATGGCGGCGCTGCTGATCGGCTCCGCGCTGCTGGGGGCGGGGACGACCGGGGTGATGCTGGGGCGCTACGTGGCCGCCGACGTGGCCGAGCCGGGGAGGGTCGCCCGGTCCATCGGCATCGCCGTCGGCGCGGTGACCGTCGGGGCGGTGGTGGGGCCGTTGCTGCTGGGTCCGCTGGGTCCGGTGGCCGCCGCGCTCGGGTTCGCCCAGGAGACCGCGCTGCACCTGCTCGCCGTGGTCGTGTTCCCGGTCGCGGCGCTGATCGGGCTGGGGCTGCGCGGGCAGACCACGCCGGTCGTGGAGCCCCCGCGCACCGGCGGCTCGGTCCGGGTGCCCGGGCGGGTGCGGCCGCTGGCGGTGCTCGGCATCGGGAACCTGTCGATGGTGGCGCTGATGGGGGCCGCCCCGAACCACCTGCAGCACCACGGCGCCGGGCTGGACCTGGTGGGGATCGTCATGGCCGTCCACATCGGAGCGATGTTCGGCTTCGCGCCGCTGTCCGCCGCCCTCGCCGCGCGCCTGGGGGCGCGGCGGCTGGCGCTGGTGGCGATGATCGGCATGGCCGCGCTGATGCTGCTCGGACTGCTCAGCGGGAACCTGGTCGTGGACCTGGTGCTGCTGGTGCTGGTGGCGCTGCTGTGGAACGCCCACCTGATCAGCGGCAGCATGTGGCTGATCGAGGCCACCCCCGAGCCGCTGCGGCCGAGGGCCGAGGGCCTGGGCGAGTTCGCGATGGGCGCCGCCGGTGCGGTGGGCAGCCTGGTGATCGCCGGGGTGATGGTGGCCGTCGGCGGGTTGGTGGCGCTGTGCCTGGCGCTGGCCGCGCTCAACGCCGTCGCCGCCGTGCTCCTGTTCGCCCGCAAGCGGTCCGGCGCGGTCGCGGCGGATCTGCCAAGCTCGACCGAGGACAACGTGGAGGTGTCGTGGGAACCGATGAACCGGTGATGACCGCCAGCCGTTTCGACGCCCGCATCCGCGCGGGCTCGCCCTGGCCGGTCGAGGCGGGCCGCTACCGGCTGCTGGCAGGCCGAGCGTGCCCGTTCGCCAGTCGGGTGCTGATCTCCCGCAGGCTGCTGGGCCTGGAGGACGCGCTGTCGATGGGGTTGGTCGACCCGATCCAGGACGAGCGCGGCTGGCGCTTCACCCTCGACCCCGGCGGCCGCGACCCGGTGCTCGGCGTCCACCACCTCAGCGAGCCCTACCTGGCCGCCGACCCGGACTACGACGGCGGTTTCCCGGTGCCCGCCGTGGTCGACGTCGGCACCGGGCACGTGGTCACCAACGACTTCGACACCATCCCCCTCGACCTGGCGACCGAGTGGCGCCCGCTGCACCGCCCCGGCGCACCCGAGCTGTACCCGGAAGCCCTGCGCGAGGAGATCGACGCCCTCAACGCCGAACTGCACGCCGACGTCATCCTCGGCGTCTACGAGGTGGGCATGGCCAAGGAGCAGGCGGCCTACGACCGCGCGTTCGCGGCCCTGTTCGCCCGGCTGGACGCCCTGGAGGCGCGGCTGGCCACCCGCCGCTACCTCATGGGCGAGACCATCACCGAACCCGACGTCCGCCTCTTCCCGAGCCTGGCGCGGTTCGACCTCGTCTACCACGGCCACTTCCGCTGCAACCGCAACAAGCTGGCGGAGCTGCCGAACCTGTGGGCCTACGCCCGCGACCTCTACCAGACCCCCGGTTTCGGTGACACGGTCGACTTCGACCACATCAACCGCCACTACCACCTGGTGCTGGACGAGTCGAACCCGCACCACATCCTCCCCGGCGGCCCGGACCTCTCGCTGTGGCTCACCCCGCACGGCCGCGAGTCCCTGGGCGGCCGACCCTTCGGCGACGGCACACCGCCGGGTCCGCCGAAGGAACCGGTCCCACCCGCGGGCCGCGCCACCGCCTGACCCCGGGACGCAACCCGACAAGAACAGCACGCGAACGCCAGAGCCGCCCCGGACCGCGTCCGGGGCGGCTCTGGCGTTCCGGGGTCACCGGCTGTGGTGCTCGCGCAGCAGCTCGGCGACCCGGAACGCCAGCTCGATGGACTGGGTGGCGTTGAGCCGCGGGTCGCACGCGGTCTCGTAGCGGCGGCACAGGTGCCCGTCGAGCACCTCGTCGGCGCCACCGAGGCACTCGGTCACGTCGTCGCCGGTCAGTTCGAGGTGGACACCGCCCGGGACGGTGCCCTCGGCCCGGTGCACCGCGAAGAAGCCGGAGATCTCCCGGGTGATGTCGACCAGGCTGCGGGTCTTGTAGCCGCTGGCCGACTTGAACGTGTTGCCGTGCATGGGGTCGCAGGCCCACACCACCCGGCGGCCGGTGAACTCGACCGCCCGCACCAGCGGGGGCAGCAGCTCGGTCACCCTGTCGGCGCCCATCCGGCTGATGAGCACCAGCCGCCCGGGGACGTGCCCCGGGTCGAGCCGCTCGCACAGGTCGACCAGCTCGCCGGGGGTGGTGGTCGGCCCGAGCTTCACGCCGAGGGGGTTGCTCAGGCCGGACAGGAACTCCACGTGCGCCCCGTCCAGGGACCGGGTCCGGTCGCCGATCCACAGCATGTGCGCGCTGGTGCCGTACCAGCCGTTCGGCCGGTGCCGGGTCAGCGCCTGCTCGAACCCCGGCAGCAGCGCCTCGTGCGAGGTGTAGAGCTGCGTCTGCCGCAGGGTGGACAGGCCCTCCACGTCGGCCCCGCAGGCGGACATGAACCGCAGCGCCCAGGTGATGTCGCGGGCCGCGGTCTCGTAGTGCTGCCCCGCCGGGCTGCGCCGCACGAACTCCTGGTTCCAGGCGTGCACCTGCCCGAGGTCGGCGAAGCCCTCCTTGGTCAGCGCCCGCAGCACGTTCAGCGTCGCGGAGGCGTGGTGGTAGGCGCTCAGCAGCCGGGAGGCGTCCGCCGTGCGCGCCTGCGGGGTGGGCTCCGGGTCGTTGACGATGTCACCGCGGAAGACGGGCAGCTCCACCCCGTCGACCACCTCCACCGGGCTGGACCGGGGCTTGCCGAACTGCCCCGCGATCCGCCCGACCTTCACCACCGGCAGGCCCGACCCGTAGGTGAGCAGGATCGCCAGTTGCAGGATCACCCGCAGCTTGCTGCGCACCCCGTCCTCGGTGCACGAGGAGAACCGCTCGGCGCAGTCGCCCGCCTGGAGCAGGAACGCCCGGCCCGCGGCCACCTCCGCCAGGGAGGCGCCCAGTTCGTCGACCTCCCCGGGCAGCACCAGCGGCGGCAGCAGGGCCAGTTCGTCGAGCACCTCGTCGAGCCGGGCCGGGTCGGGCCAGGTGGGTTGCTGGGCGATGGGCAGACCCCGCCAGGAGTCCGGCGACCAGTCACCGGGGGCGTGGTGCGGGGTGGGGCCGGTCTCCTTCAGTCGCATGCTGTCACCAGTTCCTTCACCAGGGATGTGGGGTCGTGGCCGCGGTCGACCAGGTCGACCAGGGCGCTGCCCACGACGGCGGCGTCGGCGTGGCCCGCCAGGTCGCGGATGTGCTCGGGGCGGGAGATGCCGAACCCGGCGGCCACCGGGAGGGCGGTGTTCGCGCGCACGGTCGAGAGCACCGACCGCACACCGGTGGGCAGTTCGGCCCGGGTGCCGGTGATGCCCGTGACGGTCACGCAGTAGACGAACCCGCTGGACGCGGCGCACGCCGCCGCGACCCGCTGCGGGGAACTCGTCGGCGCGACCAGCATCACCAGGTCCACCCCGTGCGCGCGCAGCACCGAGCCGGTGGCGTCGGCCTCCTCCACCGGCAGGTCCGGCGCGATCACCCCGCGCACCCCGCACTCGGCGGCGTCGCGGGCGAAGCGCTCGACCCCGTAGGCCAGCACCGGGTTCACGTAGGTCATCAGGACCACCGGCGCCGCGCCCTCGGCCGCGATGTCCCCGGCCACCTCCAGGCAGCCCGCCAGGGTCACCCCCGCGTCGACCGCGCGCTGCGCGGCCCGCTGGATGACCGGTCCGTCGGCGAGCGGGTCGTTGTGCGGGATGCCCAGCTCCAGCGCGCCAACGCCCGCGTTGACCAGGCGCTTGCCCAGCTCGCGGGTGGCGGCCAGGCCGGTGTGCCCGGCCATCAGGTAGGGCACGACCGACACCCCGTCGCCGCGCAGCCGCGCCCCGGACCGGCCGAGCCGTGCCGTTGCCGCCGTCGTCCCGCCGGTCGTCGTCACCGGTGTGCCTCCTCGTACTCGGCCACGCTGTGCATGTCCTTGTCCCCGCGCCCGGAGAAGCAGACGAGGACGCGCCCACCCGGCCCCAGTTCGCGGGCGAGGTCGCCCACGTGGTGCAGGGCGTGCGCGGTCTCCAGGGCGGGCATGATCCCCTCCAGGGCGGTGCACCGCCGGAACGCGGCGACGGCGTCGGCGTCGTCCACGGCCACGTACCGGGCCCGCCCGGTCTCGGCCAGCATCGCGTGCTCCGGTCCCACGCCGGGGTAGTCCAGCCCGGCGGCCACCGAGTGGGTGGACCGGATCAGCCCCGTGCGGTCCTGCAGGACGCGGCTCATGCTGCCGTGCAGCACCCCCGCGCTGCCCGCGACGGTCGCCGCCGCGTGCTCCACACCGGACACCCCGCGCCCGCCCGCCTCGACCCCGACCAGGTCCACGGCGGTGTCGCCGACGAACGCGCTGAACATGCCGATGGCGTTGGAGCCGCCGCCCACGCAGGCCACGACGGCGTCGGGCAGCACCCGCTCGGCGCGCAGGTACTGCTCGCGGGCCTCGTCGCCGATGACCCGTTGCAGGTCGCGCACCAGGGCCGGGTACGGGGCGGGCCCGACGGCGGAGCCGATCACGTAGTGGGTGTCGCCGACGTTGGTCACCCAGTCGCGGATGGCCTCGGAGGTGGCGTCCTTCAGCGTCGCCGAGCCGGAGTCGACCGGCCGGACCTCCGCGCCCAGCATCCGCATCCGCCGGACGTTGACCTCCTGGCGGCGCGCGTCCTCGGCGCCCATGTAGACCACGCACGGCAGCCCGAACCGGGCGCACACGGTGGCCGTGGCCACCCCGTGCTGACCGGCGCCGGTCTCGGCGATGATCCGCCGCTTGCCCATCCGGATCGCCAGCAGCACCTGCCCCAGCGCGTTGTTGAGCTTGTGCGCGCCGGTGTGGCAGAGGTCCTCGCGCTTGAAGTGGATCCGCGCGCCGCCGTGGTGCTCGGTGAGCCGTTCGGCGAAGTACAGCGGTGTCGGCCTGCCCACGAAGCCGTCCTGGTGCCCGTGCAGCACCAGCCAGAACTCCGGGTCCTCGCGGGCCACCGACCACACGGCGTCCAGTTCGTCCAGCGCCGCCATCAGCGTCTCGGGCACGTACCTGCCGCCGAAGCGGCCGAACCTCGATTCGATCACCGGTCCACCCCTCCCAGGGCGGCCACCAGGGCCGCCGGGTCGTCCGCGCGCATCAGCGCCTCGCCGATCAGCACCGCGTCGGCGCCCGCGGCGCGCAGCGCGGACGCCTCGCCCGCCGTGCGCACCCCGCTCTCGGCCACCAGCACCCGCTCCGGGGTGATCAGCGGCGCCAGCCGCGCGGTCAGGTCCATGTCGATGGTGAAGGTGCGCAGGTCGCGGTGGTTGACCCCGATCGCGGTCGCCCCGGCGGCCACCGCCGCCTCGGCCTCCTCGGCGTCGTGCACCTCGACCAGCGCGGTCATGCCGAGCGACCCCACGAGCCCGATCAGCTCGCCCAGCCGGGCGCGGCTCAGCGCGGACACCACGAGCAGGACGGCGTCCGCCCCGATCGCCCGCGCCTCGTGCACCTGGTAGTCGTCGACCACGAAGTCCTTGCGCAGCAGCGGGAGCGCGCAGTGCTCCCGGATCCGGGCCAGGTGCTCCGGCGCCCCGCCGAAGCCCTCCTCGTGGGTGAGCACCGACAGCGCCGCCGCCCCGCCGCGCTGGTAGGCCAGCGCGCGGTCGACCGGTCGGAAGTCGGCGGTCAGCGACCCCTTGACCGGGCTGCGCCGCTTCACCTCGGCGATCACCGACAGCCCCGGCGCCCGCAGCGCGGCGACGAAGTCCCGGGGTGGCGGTCCGTCCGCCGCCCGCCGGACCAGTTCGGCCTCCGGCACGCTCGCCCGCCGCCGCTGCGTCTGCGCCCGCGCCTGCCGCACCAGGCGGTCCAGCAGTTCCGTCGTCTGCCCGTTCACGCCGCACCCCGCGCCGGTTCCCGGCCGGACACCCGGACCCAGGTGTCCAGGGTGGACCGCGCCGACCCGTCGGCGAGGGCGCCGCGGGCCCGCTCCAGGCCCTCGGCCCAGGTGTCGACGCGGCCCGCCACCCGCAGCGCGGCGGCCGCGTTGAGGGCGACGACGTCCGTGGCGGGACCGGGTTCGCCGTCGAGCACGCGGCGGATGATGGCCGCGTTGACCACCCGGTCGCCGCCCACGAGCGCGCCGGGGGCGGCCGCGGGCAGGGACAGCCCGGTGGGGTCGAACCGGTACCCGCGGGTCTCGCCGTCCACCACCTCGACCACGTCCGCCGGGGCGGAGGTGCTCAGCTCGTCCATGCCGTCGGCGGAGTGGAAGACCATCGCCCGGTGGGTGCCCAGCCGGGCGAGCGCCTCGGCGAGCGGGGCCACCAGCCGCGCCTCGGCCACGCCCAGCACCTGGTACCGCGCCCGCGCCGGGTTGACCAGCGGGCCGATCAGGTTGAACACCGTCCGCACCCCGAGCGCCCTGCGCACGGCAGCGGCGTGGGCCAGCCCCGGGTGGTAGAGCGGCGCGAACAGGAAGGTGATCCCGGCCCGGTCCAGGCAGTCCGCGGCGGACCGGGGCTCCAGGTCGATCCGGACGCCCAGCTCCTCCAGCACGTCGGCGCTGCCGCAGGACGACGACGCCGCCCGGTTGCCGTGCTTGGCCACCGGGACCCCGCACGCGGCGGCCACGACGGCGGCGGTGGTGGAGATGTTGAAGGTGCCGGAACCGTCGCCGCCGGTCCCGCAGGTGTCCAGCACGTCCTCGGGCACGGCCACCGGCACCGCGGCCTCCCGCGCCGCCCTGGCCAGGCCGACGACCTCGTCCACCGTCTCGCCCCTGGCGGTCAGCGCCATGGCGAACCCGGCGACCCGCACCGGGTCGGCGGTGCCGGACATGACCGCGCGCATCGCCGCCGCGGCCCCCTCCTCGTCGAGCGCCCGGCCCCCGGCCAGCGCGCGCAGCTCTTCGATCACGGGACGACCTCCAGGAAGTTGGCGACCAGGCGCTTGCCGACACCGGTGAGCACCGACTCGGGGTGGAACTGCACGCCGAAGGTGGGCTGCTCGCGGTGCCGCAGCCCCATGACCACGCCGTCGTCGGTCCACGCCGTGGCCACCAGCTCGTCGGGCAGCGAGTCCCGGTCCACCACCAGCGAGTGGTACCGGGTGGCGCCGAACGGGTTGGGCAGCCCGCCCAGCGGCCCGCTCCCGTCGTGGGCGACCTCGGACGTCTTGCCGTGCGTCGGCACGCCGCGCACGATCCGGCCGCCGAAGGCCCGCGCGATGCCCTGGTGCCCGAGGCACACCCCGAGTACCGGCATCCGCCCGGTCAGCTCCCGGATCGCCCGCACCGACACACCCGCGTCGTCGGGGTTCCCCGGGCCGGGGGAGACGACGAGCAGGTCGTGCTCGGCCAGCTCGTCCACCGTGGTCTCGTCGTTGCGCCGCACGGTCACCTCGGCGCCGTGCTCGGCGAGGTAGTGGACCAGGTTGTAGGTGAAGGAGTCGTAGTTGTCGATCACGACCACCCGCTTGCCCGTGCCCACCGCGCCCGCGGCGGGTCCGGGGACCGGTGTCCGCGTGCTCATCGGGCCTCCTCGGCGGAGCGGACGGCGGTGAACAGGGCGTTCGCCTTGTGCAGGGTCTCCAGGTACTCGGCGGTGGGGTCGGAGTCGGCGACCACCCCGGCGCCCGCCTGCACGTGGACCAGGTCGTCGGCGACGACCAGGGTGCGCAGGCCGATGGCGAAGTCGACCAGGCCGCCGAAGCCGACGCAGCCCAGCGCGCCGCCGTAGACGCCGCGCCGGTCGGGCTCCATCTCGGCGATCAGCTCCATCGCCCGGATCTTCGGGGCGCCGCTGAGCGTGCCCGCCGGGAAGGCGGCGCGCAGCGCGTCCAGTGGGGTGGCGCCGTCGGTCAGCTCACCGGCCACGGTGGACGACAGGTGCATCACGTGGGAGAACCGCTCGACCTCCATCAGCCGCTCGACCCGCACCGTGCCGGGCACGCACACCCGGCTGATGTCGTGCCTGCCCAGGTCGACCAGCATCACGTGCTCGGCGCGCTCCTTGCTGTCGGTGAGCAGGTCGCGCTCCAGCGCCAGGTCGCCTTCGTGGTCGCTGCCGCGGGCCCGGGTCCCGGCCAGCGGGCGGGTCCGCACGGTCCGGCCGTCGGCGCGCACCAGCAGCTCGGGGGAGGCGCCGATGACGTGCCTGCCGCCGCCCAGGCTCAGGTGGTAGAGGTACGGCGACGGGTTGACCGCGCGCAGGTGCCGGTACAGCTCGGCGGGCTCGACCCGCAGCGGCCGGGTGAACCGCTGCGACAGCACGATCTGGAACGCGTCGCCCGCGGCGATGTGCTCCCTGGCCCGGCGCACCCGCTCCTCGAATTCGGCCTGCGTGGTGTTCGACGCCCACCCGTCGTCCGGCCGGACCCCGCCGGGGGGCTTGGCCGTCGCGGTGAGCACCGTCGACGGCGGCTCGGCGGTCAACCGGTCCTGCAGGTCGGACAGCCTGCCCAGCGCCGCCTCGTAGGGTTCCCCGGCCGGTCGGTGCAGGGTCACCAGCACCACCGAGCGGGTCGCGTGGTCGAACACGACCAGGTCGTCCGCGGCCAGGAACGCCGACTCCGGCACCCCCGGCCCCGGCCCGGCCGCCCGCGGCAGCCGCTCGAAGTGCCGGGCCGCCTCGTAGCCCAGGTAGCCGACCGCGCCGCCGGAGAACGGCGGCAGGCCCGCGACCGGCGCCACCGACCGCCCGGCCACCTCGGCCAGCGCGGGCAGCGGGTCGCCCTCGGGCAGGTCGAGCGGGCGGGGCCGGTACCCCAGGTAGGAGTAGCGGCCCACGTCGCCGCCGACCGGGACGCTCTCCAGCAGGAACCCGGTGTCGCCCGGCCCGCACAGCCGGTCGAACGCCGAGGTCGGGGACAACCCCTCGACCAGCAGTTCGCGGAAGACGGGCACCCACTCGTAGTGCTCGGCCAGGTCGGCCACCTCGGCCGGGCCCGGCACCGCGGTGCCGGTGGTCGCGGCGGAGTGGTGCACGGTCGTCATCGGTCCTCCACCACGCACTCGGTGCGCTCCGGGGCCATGAAGATGCCCTGCTGCCGCGCGGCGGGCACCGGCCCGACGGCGCGCATGTCCACCGAGGCCAGCACCATCGCCAGGATGACCCGCATCTCGGCGCGGGCGTAGCCGCGGCCCACGCACATCCGCGCCCCGCCGCCGAAGGCCCCGAACACGTACGGGTCGACCGGGGCGCCCAGGAACCGCTCCGGCCGGAACACCAGCGGGTCCTCGTAGTTGCGCGGGTCGCGCTGGATGACGTGCGCGCAGTGCACGACGACGGTCCCCGCGGGCAGCTCGTGCCCGTCGACGACCAGCGGTTCCACGACCATCCGCACCCCGTTGAGCGCCGACACCGGGTGCAGCCGCAGCGCCTCCGACAGCACCGCGTCGACGTAGTCCAGGTCCTTGGCGGCCTCGCCGGGCACCGGCCGGGTGGCGAACCGGTCGCCGATCTCGGCCATCAGCCGGTCCCGCACGCGCTGGTCGGCCAGCACCTCCAGGAACGCCCACGACAGCGCGTTCGCCGTGGTGGAGAACCCGGTGTAGAGCAGGCTGAACACCTCGTCGCGCACGACCTCGTCGGTCAGCGCCTCGTCACCGGCCTCGGCGTGCCGCTGCAGGGCGGCGCTGACGTCGTCGACGCCCGCCGCGTCGCACCGCTGCCGGTGGCCCGAGAGGTGCCGGTCGAGGTAGGCGCGCAGCTCCCGGTCGGCGGCGACGACCTCGTCCCGGCTGTACTTCGCGTTCTCCATCCGCGGCAGCATGGCGGCGATCTCGGCCTTGACCCCGGTGGGCATCCCGCCGCACACCACCTCGGCGATGATGTCGGAGGTCAGCGCCTGCAGGGCGGTGAACAGGTCGAACCGCTCCCCGCGCGGCCACCGGGCCACGTGCTCGTCCACCGCGGTGGTGATGATCGCGGCGTAGTCGCGGCCACCGCTGAACGCCGGGTGAAGCTGGCTGCGGCGGCGGCGGTGCAGGGTGCCGTCGATGTAGCCGACGGACTCCTCCGGCGTGCCGAAGAAGAGCTGGTTCGCCAGCGCGCCCGAGGTGCCCGCGTCCGGGGCGTACATCGCGCGCAGTTGGTCGGGGCGGGTCAGGAACACCCACGCCCCGTTGTGCTCGACGTCGACGAGGTCCTCGTTGCCCAGGCCGCCGAGGCGGAGGGTGAACAGGTCCCCGTACTCGCGGGTCATCCGCTCGACGCAGCCGAACGGGTCCGCCTCGAACCCGGCGAGCTGCTCGTCGACGGGCTCGTCCGGGCCTGGCGGCAGGCCCCTGAGGGTCGCGGTGGTCATGACGCGGTCTCCTTCTCCAGTCGCTGCATGGCGGACTGCACGTCTTCGACGAACTGGTCGACGACCAGTTCGTCGGTGAGGTGGTGGGTCAGGCACGCGCGCACGACGGTGCCCTCGCGCGGCAGCACGGACGTGGCGACGTAGACGTTGCCGCGGGCGCACACCCGCTCGCACAGCTCGGCGGTCGCCGCGTCCGAGTTGCGCACCCGGAACGCCACCGTGGGCAGGTGCGGGGCCGCGCGGTCCACCACGGCCACCCCGGGCAGCGCGGCCAGCCGGGCGGCCAGCTCGTCGGCCAGGTCGAGCTTGTGGTCCAGGCCGCGCTCGAACGCGACGGCCCCGTGCAGGCGCAGCGGCAGCCACGCGGTCAGGCCGCGGAACTCGCGGGTCACCTCCGGGCCGTAGTTCATGAAGTCGGCGGTGTCCTCGTCGGTGGACAGCTCCGGGATGTAGGCGGCGCCGGGGATGGCGAACGCCGCGCGCAGCGCCGCCTTCTCCCGCACCAGCAGCGCGGAGCTGCCGTGCGGCAGGAACAGCGACTTGTGCGCGTCCACGGCGATCGAGTCGGCCAGCTCGGTGCCCGCCAGCAGTTCCCGGCCGCGGGCGGTGAGCCGGAAGAAGCCGCCGAAGCAGGCGTCGACGTGCAGCCACACCCCGTGCTCGGCGGCGACCGCGGCCAGCGCGCGGATGTCGTCCACCGCACCGGTGTTGGTCGTCCCCGCCGTGGCCACCACGCACCCGGGCGGGTCGCCCGCGCGGGCGTCCGCCAGGATCGCCGACCGCAGCGCGTCGACGTCCATCCGGTGGTCGGCGCCGGTGGGCACCACGACCACCCGGTCGGCGGGCAGCCCGGCCAGCTTCGCCGCCTTGGCCACCGAGAAGTGCCCCTGGTCGGACACGTACACCCGGGCGCGGTGCCGGTCGTGCTCCGGGACCCGCTCCAGCGCGCAGCGCAGGGCCATGAAGTTCGCGATCGAGCCGCCGGTGGTCAGGTAGCCGAACGACCCGGACCCGTAGCCCATGATCCGGCAGAACCAGTCGATGACGTCGGTCTCCATCCGGGCGAACCCGGGTGCGGCCGCCCACGCCCCGGCGAACCGGTTGAGCGCGCGGGCCAGGAACTCCCCGACCGCGCCCTGGAACAGCCCGCCGGAGGGGACGTGCGCGAGGAACCCGGGGTGCGCGTGCATCATGCCCTGCGGCATCGCGGTGTCGAACAGCTCGTCGAGCAGCGCGGGCAGGTCCGTCCCGCACTCGGGCAGCGGGCTGGGGCCCTGGGTGTCGGTCGCCGGGTAGGACGCCGGGAAGTTCCGCTTGGCCAGGTCCTCGTGGTAGTCGGCCAGGCGGGCCGAGACCGCGTCCAGCAGGGCGCGCTGCCGGGCCGGGCCCAGGTCCAGCGACGCCGTCGCCCGGACGTGCTCGTCCTCGTGCCGCGGCGCGGGCACCGCGGCGCCCGCGCCGAGCACCGCGGCGTACTCGGCGATGATCAGGTCGCGGTCGGTGCTCGGGTCGTGGCGGCGGCACAGGTCGTCGAGCACCGCGCGCTGCCTGCGGTGCCTGGCCACCACCTCGTGGTAGGGCGAATCGGTGAACGCCACCGCGTGGTACAGCGGGACGTAGAGGTCCGGGTGGGTGGCGTGCAGCACCTTCTCCAGCGCCGAGCGGGCCCGGAAACCCGGGTCGCCGGTCCGGTTCTTCAGCTCGCGGGCCATGGCCAGCGACAGGTCGGCGATGGCGTCCCCGGCGGGCTTGCGCAGCCGGGTGTACTCCGGCAGCGCCGCGGCGATCGCGGCCGGGCCGTCTGCGCGGTTGCGGTTGGCCTCCAGCAGGGCCAGGAACGTGCGCACGTCCTCGAAGCTGCAGTTGATGCCCTGCCCGAAGAACGGCACCAGCGTGTGCGCCGAGTCTCCCAGCAGGACGGTCTTCCCGTGGTGGTAGGGGCCGCAGCGCAGCGTCTTGAGCGGTGCGGGCGGGAAGCGCAGCACGTCGTCGGCGAACCCGGGCGCCAGCGGCACCAGGTCGGCGAAGTGCTCGGCGAACAGCGCCTCCACCTCGGCCCGGCCGCTGAGCGTGCGCCAGTCCGGCGCGTCGCCGTCCGCGGTCATCGGCATCCACAGGCCCGCGGTGTACGTCCCGTCCACATTGGGCTGCGCGAGCAGCATGAAGTCCCCGCGCGGCCACACGTGCAGGCCGTGCACGAGGCTCTCCGGGGTCGCCGGGTCGCGCAGTTGCCGCAGCAGCGCGTGCCCGCCGTCCTCGGCGGCCGGGACGACGATCTCCACGAAGCCGTCGCGCACGTACTCCTGGTGGATCGTCATCCGCGACCCGCGCCGGGAGATCTCGTGCCGCACCGTGCTGTTCGCCCCGTCGCAGCCGACCAGCAGGTCGGCCTCCACCCGCACCATGGTGTCGGCGACGAAGGTCGCCGCCCCGGCCACCGGGTCCACCGAGACGCAGTCGTGCTCGAAGTGGATGCGCGCCCCGGCCCGCTCCGCCTCGTCCAGCAGGATGCGGTGCAGCAGGCCGCGGGGGATGGACAGCAGGTGGTGGTCCGGGTCCAGGCTGTAGGGCTGGTAGGACACCGACCCGTCCCCGGCGTGGATCACCCGCTGCGGCAGCGGGACACCGTTGGCGTACAACAGGTCCACCACCGCCGGGTCGAGGGACCCGAGACCCCGCTTGGTGAGGGTCAGGTTGAACGAGTGGCCGCGCCCTCCCTCGGCCCGCCGGATGTCCGGCCCCCGTTCGTAGAGGTCGACCTCGAACGACTGCGCGCGCAGTCCGATCGCCACCAGGCAGGCGACCGGCCCCGCGCCGACCACCGCCGCCGTCAGTCGGGTGGTTCCCGACATCAGCGCCTCCTCCCGTTCGACCAGGCTCGTCCGCGGCTGGTTCGCGCGGATCCGACCGTTCCGACGCTAGGAACGAGACCTCTCGCGGCACTCTCCGCTGACTCTTAACGATCACGCTGATCGCCGGGAGAGGGGATCGAGAGCGCGGTGCGCGACGGTGTCGGCGACGGACCCGCGCGGGCCGGTCGTCCACCTCGGAGTCGATCGCCGGGGGTCATCCGGGCGAGCCCGGCGAGGCGGTGCCCGGCGCCCCGCCCGCCGCGGACCCGGTCGCCCGATCCCGACCTGCCCGGGGAGTGCGCCGACCGCGCCGCCGACCCCGGTCGCCGCCGCCTGACCGCCCGCTGACGGACCGCAGGGCGCCCGCGGGCGGCAGCGCCGGGTGGTTATACCGGGTTTTGTGTCAGATCTCGTGCGAAACCCGAGCGATATGGGGTATGTAGGGGCCCCTTGTTGTAGGGTTCCCACAATGCAGCGGCCTGGTCCTGCGCGATGCGGACATTGGTGTACCGGCCGGTAATCGGACAGGGTAGGGACCAGGTGCAGGCGGCGGTCCGAGACCCGGGCGCCACCTTCTGCGTGTGGGGTACTTGGGAGGCTCAGCCGGTGTTCAGTCGTGTCGCCATTGTCAACCGTGGAGAGGCCGCGATGCGGCTCATCCACGCGGTCCGGGACCTTTCGGCCGAAACCGGGACGCGGATCGAGACGGTCGCCCTCTACACCGACGCGGACCGGGGGGCCACGTTCGTTCGGGAGGCCGACGTCGCCCACCCGCTCGGCCCCGCCTCGGCCCGGCCCTACCTCGACCTCGCCGTGCTGGAGCGGGCGCTGGTGGACACCGGCGCCGACGCCGCCTGGGTCGGCTGGGGGTTCGTCGCGGAGGACCCGGCGTTCGCGGAGCTGTGCGAGCGGATCGGGGTCACCTTCGTCGGCCCGAGCCCGGAGGCCATGCGCAAGCTCGGCGACAAGATCGGCGCCAAGCTGATCGCCGAGGAGGTCGGCGTCCCGGTGGCGCCGTGGAGCCGCGGTGAGGTCGCCACCCTCGAGGACGCGCTGCGCGCGGGCGAGGAGATCGGCTACCCGCTGATGCTCAAGGCCACCGCGGGCGGCGGCGGGCGCGGCATCCGCATGGTCGCCTCCGGGGAGGACCTGGCCGAGGCCTACGAGCGCACCAGCCAGGAGGCGCTGCGCGCGTTCGGCTCCGGCGTGGTGTTCCTGGAACGCCTGGTCACCGGCGCCCGGCACGTCGAGGTGCAGGTCA
The DNA here is from genome assembly GCF_021056305.1 of Actinokineospora sp. PR83. NCBI lineage: Bacteria > Bacillati > Actinomycetota > Actinomycetes > Pseudonocardiales > Pseudonocardiaceae > Actinokineospora > Actinokineospora sp. PR83. The sequence continues at coordinate 108,038 of NZ_JAJCXD010000041.1, read as the reverse complement.
TCGCGGACGGGCAGGGCACCGCGTGGGCGCTGGGCGTGCGCGACTGCTCGGTGCAGCGGCGCAACCAGAAGGTCATCGAGGAGTCCGCCTCCCCGGTGCTCGCCCCGGAGCAGACCGCCGAGCTGAAGGCGTCGGCCGAGCGGCTGGCGGTGGCGGTGGGCTACCGCGGCGCCTGCACCGTGGAGTTCCTCTACCACCCCGGCGACAAGCTGTTCGCCTTCCTGGAGGTCAACACCCGGCTCCAGGTCGAGCACCCGATCACCGAGATCACCACCGGCACCGACCTGGTCCGGCTGCAGCTTCACGTGGCGGCGGGCGGCAGGCTGCAGGGCCCGCAGCCGGTCGAGTCCGGGCACGCCGTGGAGGCCCGGCTCAACGCCGAGGACCCCGACCGCGACTTCGCCCCCGCACCCGGGCGCATCACGCGCCTGGTGCTGCCCGCGGGCCCCGGCATCCGCGTCGACACCGGGGTCAGCGAGCGCGACACCATCCCGGCCGACTTCGACTCGATGATCGCCAAGATCATCGCCTACGGCACCGACCGCGAGCAGGCCCTGGGCAGGCTGCGCCGCGCCATGGCCGAGACCACGGTGATCATCGAGGGCGGCGCCACCAACAAGAGCTTCGTGCTCGACCTGCTCGACCAGCCCGAGGTGATCGACGCCAGCGCCGACACCGGCTGGATCGACCGGGTGCGCGCCGAGGGCCGCCTGGTCAACCACCGGCACTCCGCGATCGCCCTGGCCGTCGCCGCGATCGAGGCCTACCAGGACGAGGAGGAGGTCAGCCGCCAGCGGCTGCTGTCCACCGCGTTCGGCGGGCGCCCGCAGGTGCAGCACGAGAGCGGTCGCCCGCTGGACCTCAAGCTGCGCGGCGCCGCCTACCGGGTCAGCGTGTCCCGGGCCGGTCAGCAGCGCTTCCGCGTCGGGGTGTCCGGCGGCGGGGACGCGCACCCGGCCGACGTCGAGGTCGAGCGGTTCGACGCGCACAGCGGCCAGATCGTGGTCAACGGCCACCGCTTCCGGGTGGTGTCGGCCACGCACGGCCCGATCCACCTGGTCGAGGTCGACGGCGTCACCCACCGGATCAGCCGCGACGAGGGCGGCGTCGTCCGCTCGCCCGCGCCCGCGCTGGTCGTGGCCACACCGCTGGCCGTCGGCGACGAGGTCGACTCCGGGGCGCCGATCCTGGTGCTGGAGAGCATGAAGATGGAGACGGTGCTGCGCGCGCCGTTCCGCGCCAGGGTCCGCGAGTGCCCGGTGTCGGTGGGCAGCCAGGTGGAGACCGGCGCCCCGCTGATGCGCCTGGAACCCCTCGCCGACGAGGGCGCCGAGGTGGAGGCCGCGGGCGAGGTCGTCGAGATCGACCTGCCCGCCGAGCCCGCGGCGGTGTCCGCGGCGGAGCGGGCCGAGCGGGGCCTGAACGACCTGCGCGGCCTGCTGCTGGGCTTCGACGTCGACCCGCACGACCGCGAGCGCGTGCTGTCGGGCTACCTGGCCGCGCGGGCCGAACTCGGCGGCAGGCCGCTGCCGGGCGAGGTCGACCTGCTGACCGTGTTCGCCGACCTGTCCGAGCTGAGCCGCAACAGGCACGGCGGCGAGGTCGAACTCGAACCCGGCAACCCGGTGCACAGCCCGCGCGAGCACTTCCACACCTACCTGCAGAGCCTCGACGTGGAGCGGGCGGGCCTGACCGAGGGCTTCCAGGCCAAGCTCAAGCGGGTGCTGGAGCACTACGGCGTCACCGACCTCGACCGCACACCCGAGCTGGAGGAGGCGGTCTTTCGCATCTTCCTGGCGTTGCAGCGGATGACCACCGACATCACGGTCGTCTCCGAGCTGCTGCGCCAGTGGCTCGTCGGGTCGCCGCCGGGGGAGTCGCTGAGCGAGCGCGCGGGCCTCGCCCTGGAGCACGTCGTCGAGGCCACCCAGGTGCGGTCCCCTGCGGTGTCGGACCTGGCCCGCGGCGTGGTGTTCCGCTGGTTCGCCCAGCCGCTGCTGCGCCGCAACCGGGCGACGGTCTACGCCGCGGTGCGCGAGCAGTTGCGCCACCTCGACCGCAACCCCGACGCCCCGGACCGCGCCGAGCGCATCCAGAAGATGGTGGCGGGCCCGCAGCCGCTGGTCCGCATCCTCGGCCAGCGCATCGGCCGCGCGGGCCACGACCACGCCCCGCTGCTGGAGGTGCTGACCCGCCGCTACTACGGCAACCGCAACCTCTCCGAGGTCACGGTGCACGAGGAGGGCGGCTGCAAGCTGCTCAGCGCCGCGCACACCCGGGAGAGCGGGGTGACCCGCCTGGTCACCACCGCCGTGGACATCACCGGCGCCGCCGAGGCCCTGGCCGCGCTCCGCGCCTTCGGGGCGCGGGCGGGCGGGGACGGGGTGGTCGCCGACCTCTACCTGACCTGGGAGTCCCAGCCCGACGAGGAGGGCATGGCGGTGCGGCTGCGCGAGCTGCTCGTCGAGCACCTCACCGAGGGCGTCCGCCGGATCACCACCACCGTCGCCGGGGCCAGCGGCGCGGTGATGCACCACCACTTCAGCTTCCGGCCCGACGGCGCGGGCGGCTTCACCGAGGACCGGCTGATCCGCGGCCTGCACCCGCAGATCGCCCGGCGCCTGCAGTTGCAGCGGCTCAGCGAGTTCGACCTGACCCGGCTGCCCTCCTCCGACGAGGAGATCTACCTCTACCAGGGCGTGGCCCGCAGCAACCCGGCCGACGAGCGGCTGTTCGCCCTCGGCCAGGTCCGCGACATGGCGCCGCTGCGCGAGACCGACGGCAGGCTGGTGTCGCTGCCCGCGGTGGAGGACGTGTTCACCGGCTGCCTCGACGCGATCCGCACCGCGCGGGCGGGTCGCCCGCAGAACAAGCGGTACGACACCAACCGGATCATGATCTACATCTGGCCGCAGACCCGGCTGACCGCCGAGGAGATCGACACCGTGGTCCAGCGCATCCTGCCGACCACGGTGGGCGCCGGGCTGGAGGAGGTGCAGTTCGTCGCCCGCACCCGCACCGAGGAGGGCCGCTCGGCCGAGATCGCCGCGCGGATCACCCTCAACGCCTCCGGCGGCTACCGGCTGCACGTCGGCGACACCACCGACGAGCTGGTGCGACCGCTGGACGACTACCGGCTCAAGGTGCTGCGCGCGGCCCAGCGCGGCAACGTCTACCCGTACGAGCTGACCGGCCTGCTCTCCGGGCCCGACGGCGGCTTCACCGAGCACGACCTCGACGACAGCGGCGCCCTGGTGCCGGTCGACCGGCCCGCGGGGAAGAACACCGCGGCGATCGTGGCGGGCGTGGTGACCACCCCGACCGCGCGCCACCCCGAGGGCGTCACCAGGGTGGTGCTGCTCGGCGACCCGACCAAGGCGCTGGGCGCGCTGTCGGAGCCGGAGTGCTCGCGGGTCATCGCCGCGCTCGACCTGGCCGAGCGGATGCGGGTGCCGCTGGAGTGGTTCGCGCTGTCGGCGGGCGCGCGCATCTCCATGTCCTCCGGCACCGAGAACATGGACTGGATCGCGGCGGCGCTCAAGCGGATCGTCACCTTCACCCAGGGCGGCGGCGAGATCAACATCGTGGTCGCCGGCATCGCCGTCGGCGCCCAGCCGTACTGGAATGCCGAGGCGACCATGCTCATGCACACCAAGGGCGTGCTGGTCATGACGCCGGACTCGGCCATGGTGCTCACCGGCAAGCAGTCGCTGGACTTCTCCGGTGGCGTCTCGGCCGAGGACAACTTCGGCATCGGCGGCTACGACCGGGTCATGGGCCCCAACGGCCAGGCGCAGTACTGGGCGCCGAACCTGCCCGCGGCCCGCGAGGTGCTGATGGCGCACTACGACCACACCTACGTGGTCCCCGGTGAGGCGGCGCCGCGCCGGGCGGAGACCAGCGACCCGGTCACCCGCGACGTGTCCTCCTTCCCGCACGCGGTCGTCGGCAGCGACTTCACCACCGTCGGCGAGATCTTCTCCGCGGCGCACAACCCCGACCGCAAGAAGCCGTTCGACATCCGCACGGTGATGCGCGCCCTGTCCGACCAGGACCACCCGGTGCTGGAGCGCTGGGCGGGCATGGCCGACGCGGGCACCTCGGCGGTGCAGGACGTGCACATCGGCGGCTGGCCGGTCTGCCTCATCGGCATCGAGTCCCGCTCGATCCCGCGCCGCGGCTTCCCGCCCACCGACGGCCCGGACACCTACACCGCGGGCACGCTGTTCCCCAGGTCGTCGAAGAAGACCGCGCGGGCGATCAACGCCGCGTCGGGCAACCGGCCGCTGGTGGTGCTGGCGAACCTGTCCGGGTTCGACGGTTCCCCGGAGTCGATGCGCAAGCTGCAACTGGAGTACGGCGCCGAGATCGGCCGGGCCATCGTCAACTTCGACGGCCCGATCGTCTTCTGCGTCATCTCCCGCTACCACGGCGGCGCGTTCGTGGTGTTCTCCAAGGCGCTCAACCCGAACATGACCGTCCTGGCGCTGGAGGGCTCCTTCGCCTCGGTCCTCGGCGGCGCCCCGGCCGCGGCCGTGGTGTTCTCCGGCGAGGTGAACAACCGCACCGCCACCGACCCGAGGGTGACCGAACTCCAGGCCAGGGTCACCGCCGCGGGCGGCGCGGAGCGCGCGGCGCTCACCCTCGAACTCGCCGAGGTGCGCTCGGCGGTGCGGGCGGAGAAGCTGGGCGAGGTCGCGGCGGAGTTCGACCGGGTGCACAGCATCCAGCGCGCGGTCGAGGTCGGCTCGGTGGACGCCATCATCAGCGCCGCGGAACTGCGACCCCGGATCATCGAGGCCATCGAACACGGCATGAAGCACTGACACCGCGCGAAACCGGCCGCCACCTGCTCGGGTGGCGGCCGGTTCGCGTATCCGGGACCTCAGCGGTTGTCAGGTGGGGTGGGTCGTTGCTTGCGGCTCTTCCGCCAGTGGGCGCTCTGCCGGTAGTACAGGTTCGACGGGGGCAGGTAGACCAGCACGGCACCGGCGACGAAGAGGACTGTGCCGATCAGGGCATAGCTCGCGGCCTGGCCCGCCGTCTCGTCGCCCAGGTTTTCGACGGCGCCGGGGAACCATTGGATGGTCAGGAAGGCCAAGATGACCACTGACGTCGTGCGGGCCCAGTTGCGGATTGCCGCCAGGGAGATGAGCAAGGCCAGCGAGGGGAGATTCGTTTCCGGACCCCCGGGGCCGTGGAGGTTGTTCACGGTCATGCCGAACAGCGCAGCCGCCAGCGGCAGCGCCACCAGGGCGGCGATCAGCACGGGTGGGCAACTCGGGCGCTTCGCCTGCTCGGTCATGCGCCGAGCGTGCCGCCCCCGGCGGGGGACCGGTCCCCGCTGTCACTCGGTGCGGATGGCGAACCGCATGGCCACGGTGGTGCCCGCGCCGACGCGGATGTCCACGGTGGCGGCCAGCGCACGCATGATGCCGACCCCCCGCCCCCGGTGCAGGGTGGCCTCGGGGGTGGGTTCGCGCCACCGCCCGTGGTCGGAGACGCTGATGACCAGCGCGGCGGTCGGGGCGGTGGCGAGGTGGGCGGCGACGGTGACGCTGCCCGGCGGCAGGTCCCGGTAGCCGTGCTCGACGCTGTTGGCCACCGCCTCGTCGACGACCAGCAGGACGTCGGTCACCAGCCCGGCCGGGACGGCCTGCGCCCCCAGCCAGGCCTCCAGCGTCCGCCGGGTGACGGCCAGTTCGGTGCTGGTCGCCGGAACGGTCAGCACGAGCCGGTGCCCACCGGGAGCGCCCCCGGCCGCCTGCGCCGGGTCCACCGCGCTGACGGGCGCGCGAACCCGTGCCACCTCCCGACGCGGGTTCACAGCGAGGCTGGGTCGGACGGCGCAGGCTCCCCGGTGGGCGCCTGCGCGGGCGGCGGTGAGTTCATCTGGGCTGCATACCCCGCAGCGCCGCGCTCAACCGTCGAGTTCGCCCGCCCAGGGCGCGCATCGGGCGGCACGGGCGGTGGTCCCGGGCGACCGCCCTGCGTCGTTCCCGGCCCCGGAACTGGTGTGGAATTGATGGACCGTGCCAAGGTGGGAGCGGGATTTCGTCACGACGGGCAGGTTTGCGCGTTGGACCGATCGGGTACAGAGACACTTTACGAGTCAGAAAGGGGACAGGCCGTGACCTCGTCCGCCGATCGTGCTGACCTGTTGGTGGCCGGGCGTTACCGACTGCTGGAGCCGCTGGGGGTGGGTTCGACGGCCGAGGTGTACCGGGCGCTCGACACCAAGCTCGACCGACCGGTGGCGGTCAAGGTCCTCACCGGCACCGCCGAGATCAGCGACCCCCGCCGCTTCGCCAACGAGATCCGGACGCTGGCGGGCCTGTCGCACCCCAACCTGGTCACCGCCTACGACGCGGGCACCGAGGGCGGCACCCCGTTCGTGGTGCTCAACCTGGTCGAGGGGCACACCCTGCGCGAGCGGATCCAGCAGGGGCCGATGTCCGTCGCCGAGGTGCGCGGGATGGGCGCGCTCCTGGCCGACGTCCTGGCCCACGTGCACGAGCACGGGATCGTCCACCGCGACGTCAAGCCCTCGAACATCCTGCTCGACACAGCGGGCGAGCCGCACCTGACCGACTTCGGCCTGGCCCTGCTCACCGGGGGCACCCGGCTGACCCACAGCGACCAGATGGTCGGCACCGCGGCCTTCCTGGCCCCGGAGCAGGTGCGCGGCACCGAGGTTGGCGCGCCCGCCGACGTCTACGCCCTGGGGCTGGTGCTGCTGGAGTGCCTGACCGGGCGCCGCGAGTACGTGGGCACCGAGGTCGAGGCGGCGGTCGCCCGCCTGTACCGGTCGCCTGCGATCCCCGACGACCTGCCCGCCGACCTGGTGCGGCTGCTGTCGCTGATGACCGCCCTGACCTCCCGCCGCAGGCCCACCGCCGCCGAGTGCGCGGCCGTGCTGCGCGGTACCGGCGCGGAACCGGGCCCCGCCGTCCCGGCCGAGAGCGCCGTCCCGGCGGAGACCGCTGTCCTGCCGGTACCCGCGCCCCGGCGACAGATGCCGCGGAAGTACCTGGTCACGGCAGGTATGGCCCTGCTCAGCGCGGTCGGCACGACGTTGGTCCTGACCGCGGGCAGCACACCCCCGGAATCGGTCTCCTCCCCGCCTGAGGTCCCGGCGAGTTCGTCCCCCGTGGCCGTGGTCCCGCCTGCCGTGGGGGTGGCGAGCAACGTCATCACCGGCCGGGACGAGCAACCCCGTCAGGTCGCCGACCCCCCGGTCGGGCAGGTCGCCACCAATGACCCCGGTGGGGCAGGCAAGCCCGACAACTCCGCGGCGGGCAACAGCGGGCCGGGCAACAACTCCTCCGCCAACAGCGGTGGCCCGGCCGCGGAGCAGGCGGCGAAGAAGCCCGCCAAGGGGAAGCCGGGGAAGTAGGCCCCGCCCTCGGGGCCGGGACGCGGGTGGGCTCAGATGACGGTGCCCACGTCCTGGCTGATCAGCTCGTCCAGTGCCCGTTCGGCCACCGCGGCGATGGTCATGGACGGGTTGCACGCGGCGGTGGTCCCCGGCATCAGCGCGCCGTCGAGCACGTAGAGGCCGCGGTGGCCGAGCACCCGCCCCGCCAGGTCGCACACCGACCCCATCGAGGCGCCGCCCAGCGGGTGCCAGGTGGAGGGGGCGATCGCGGTCGTGTCGAGCAGGACGCCGAAGGTGCCCGCGATGCGGGAGATGCGGGTGTGGATGCGCTCGCTGAGCGCCTTGTCGGCGTCCTTGGGCCACTGGAGTACGGCGTCGTCCTTCGCCGAGTCGTAGACGAACCGGCCCCGGCCCTGGCTGACGCCGTAGCCGACGAGCATGGTGGTGCGCAGGTTCGGTGACGGGGGCAGGGAAGCCTGGATGACGGTGTTGGCCGTGGCCGGGTCGTCCCACTCCTTGCTGCCGTAGATGACCGGCCCGCCCTGGGGGGTGCCGAAGTCGTCGGCGAAGTTCGTCCAGGTGTAGATCCGGTCGCCGTTGGAGCCCCAGTTGGCGCCCAGGTCGTCGGGCATGTCCGGGATGTCGCCCTTGGCCGCGGCGCGCATCAGCAGCCGGGTGGTGCCCGCGGTCCCGGCGGCCATCACCAGCGCCCGGGTGGTGATGATCTTCTTCTCCAGGACCTCGCCGCCGGTGCCGATCCGGTCGGTGTGGACCTGCCAGCGGCCGTCCGGCGCCAGCACCACGTCGGTGACGTTGTGCTGGGTGGCCACGGTGCAGCGCCCGGTGGCCTCGGCGGCGGCGACGTAGGTGACGTCGACCGAGTGCTTGCCGCCGTTGTTGACCCCGAGGGCGCAGTCGCCGTTGGTGTAGGACGGCTTCATCTCGCCCTTGAGCTCGCGCCGCGCGAAGTCCCAGTCGATCGGCATGGGGATCTTCTCCACGGCGTAGCCCGCGCGCTCGGCGTTGCGCGCGAAGATCCTGGACGCGGCGTAGGTCTTGCTGTTGACCACGTCGTCCGGTGCGACCCGCGGGCGCAGCATGGCGGCGACGCGCGGGTAGTACACGCTGTCCATCCGGGCGTAGTCGAGTTCCTGCGGGAAGGTCGCGTTGAACACGTCAGCCTCGGGCTGCAGCGTCATGCCCTGGTAGACCAGGGAGCCGCCGCCCACGCCCGAGGCGCACATGATGTCCATGCCGTTGCCCGCGACCCGTTCCAGCAGCCCGGTGTACCGCTCGAACGGCACGTTCGGGATGCCCGGGATCGTCGGCGCGGTGCCGAGCCAGAAGATCCGCTTGTCCGGCGAGAGCGGGCGCGGGAACGTCTCGGCGTCGGGGCCGGTGGGCCAGCGCAGGCCGCGTTCGAGCACCAGCACCGGCACCCCGGCCTGGGCCAGCCGCAGCGCGGTCACGCCCCCGCCGAAGCCCGACCCGATGACCACGACCCGGTGCTCCTCGCGCGTCACCGGCACCCGGCGGGGAGCGGCGATCCCGGTCGCCACCCCGACCGCCGACAGCCCCGCCGCCGCGGCGGCTCCCAGGAGGACGGAACGTCGGGTGACAGCGGGCATCGGCACTCCTCGGGGGACGGCTGCGGCACGGGCAACGGTAGGGAGGGCAACCGAGAGAAGGAACCGATTGCCGGTCTCACTACTTACCGGTAACATCACCCGGCGTGCGCCCCGCGAGGTCATCGACGTCTCGTCGCGCTGACGCCCGCCGCAACCGCGAGGTCATCCTCCGCGTCGCCGACGAGGCCTACGCCGAGGGGTCCGAGGTCGTCGCGCTCGATGAGATCGCCCGCCGCGCCGGTCTGGGCCGGGCCACGGTCTACCGCCACTTCCCCGACCGGCGGTCCCTCGGCCTGGCCGTGGCGACCGAGCGACTGGCCTGGCTCGGCCGCGTCGGCGCGGCGGGGGAGGAGTGCTCGTTCCGGGAGTTGCTGCTGCTCGTGCTCTCGGCGCAGGTCGAGCGCCGCTCCCTGGTCAACCTGTTCCGCAGCCTGCCGAACCGCTACCAGCAGCAGTACGCCGAGGCGCTCATCTCGGTGCTCAAGCCCGCCTTCGAACGCGCCAGGGACCAGGGCGACCTGCGCCCCGACATCGAGCTGACCGACCTGGTGCTGGTCTTCGAGATGGTCGAGGCCGCCCTGCTGGCCGACTTCGCCTGCGTCCACGGCGACGAGTCCACCCACCGCCTGATCAACGTGATCGTCGACGGGCTGTTCGCGCAACCGGGCGCCTGAGCACCCCGACCTGCGTCGCGTACCAAATCCTCGCTCGGTTCTTGACCGCCCACGCGCACTTCGCGCCCGCTGCGGTCTCCGTGTTGCCGGTCACGGCCGCGTCTGTCCTAATGGGTTTCCGCCCAGTCCGTCCGGAACACTCGCCCGGCCACGCGCGGAACCAGCACCAGCACGGAAGAACCTGCCGGAAAGGCACTTGCATGACCCCATTGCGCACCGCGCTCGCCGTCACAGCCGCCTGCGCGGCTGTGTTCGCGTCCGCGGTACCGGCGTCCGCGGACCCGGCCATCCCCAGCTTCGTCGTCTCCTTCACCTACACCAAGCTCGCCCCCGAGGCGACCCCGCCCGGGGCCAACAACTGGGCGTGCCGCCCCGACGCCCGGCACCCCCGGCCGGTGGTCCTCGTGCACGGCACCTACGAGAACCGGTACAACGACTTCGCCGCCATGTCACCGGCGCTGGCCGCCGACGGGTTCTGCGTCTTCGCGCTGAACTACGGCGACACCGACGACAGCCTGGCCTCGGTTCCGCCCTCGATCAAGGCCACCGGCGACATCCGGCGCTCCGCGGAGGAACTCGGGGCCTTCGTCGACCGGGTCCGCGAGGCGACCGGGGCGGCCCAGGTCGACATCGTCGGGCACTCGCAGGGCGGGCTGATGCCCCGGCGGTACCTCAAGGACGGCGGCGCGTCCGCCGTGCGCAACCTGGTGACCCTGGGCGCGACCCACCACGGCACGACGCTCAACGGCATCGCCACCCTCGTGGACACCCTGGGGCTGCTGGGGTTCACCCCGCCCGCGATCGGCAAGGCCGCCGCCCAGCAGGTCGTGGGGTCGGAGTTCCTGCTCGACCTCAACGCCGGGGGCGACACCGTGCCCGGCGTGTCCTACACGGTCATCGCCACCCGGTTCGACGAGATCACCACGCCGTACCGGTCCACGTTCCTCAGCGCCGGTCCCGGTGCCCGGGTGGACAACGTGACCCTGCAGGACGGTTGCCTGCTGGACCTGTCCGACCACCTGACCATGACCTACTCGCCCCGGGCCATCGGCTACGTCCGCCGCGCCCTCGACCCCACCGCGCCCGCACCCCCGTGCCTGCCCGCCCTGCCGCTCCTGTGATCGACCCACCGCGCGGGACCGACCGCGTGCAGTGCCCGGAATGCGCTGTGCCGACCGCGAACGTGGTCGGCACAGCGCATCCCGCTGTGCTCACAGCTCCGCGTTGATCAGCGCCTCCACCAGGGTACGGCCGTTGCCGGTCAGCTCGACCAGCCCGCCCACCCGGTCCACCCGGACCAGGTCCCGCCCCGCCAGCCGGTCGAACGCCGACGCCCACGGTTCGGCGAACAGCGACCGGCCGAAGCGCGCCCGGTACAGGTCCTCGCGCAGCGGTTGCAGCGTCGTCAGCGCCATCTTCACCGCCCTGGCCGCCTGGGCCTCCGGGGTGAACCGGGTCGCCGAGCCCAGGGGGATGCGGCCCTCGCGCACGGCCCGGGCGTAGCGGTCGCGGTTGGTGTCGGTGATCGCCTCGGAGGCCCGGCAGGACGAGCTGCCGCCGAGCCCGATCGCCACCTCGGCCTCCTGCCGGTCCTGGTCGACCATGATGGCCTTCCACTTCTCCGGCGGCAGCCCGGACCGGGCGAAGTACATCGTCGGGTGCTCGGTGTACCCGGCGGCCGTCAGCCCCTCGGTGAGCAGTTCGCGCATCTGGTACTGCTCACCGAGGGAGGGCCAGTGGTGGCCGGTCTCGCCGAGCTTGCGGCGGTAGTCCGGGAACTGCCAGGCGGCCGGCTTCTCGCCGGTGACCCCGGTGCGGGTGTCCGCGTAGGACATCAGGTGCAGCTTGGTGCACACCACCGCGTCCACCCCGTGTTCCAGCACCACGTCCAGGTCGCGGCGGACGCTGTCCACGGTCTGGTCGAGCAGGCCGTACATCAGGTCGATGCTCGCCCACTCGAAGCCCAGCGCGCGGGCGTTGCGCACGAAGTCCACGCACATCGCCGACGAGTGCTCCCGGCCGCACTCCCGCAGCACCGTGTCGTCGAAGGACTGCACGCCGCTGGAGATCTTGGTGCAGCCCAGTTCGCGCAGCAGTTCCAGCTTCTCCGGGGTGAAGGTGCTCGGGTCGCCCTCGAACCGGATCGTGGTCTCGGCGGTGAAGCCGAAGTTCTCCCGGTAGAAGTCCAGCAGCCTGCGGATGGCGTGGGCGGGCAGCATCGACGGGGTTCCGCCGAAGACGTTGAACTCGCCGACCGGTGCGCGGCGCAGGTTGGGCACCGCGTCGAGCCACAGCCGGGCCTCCTGGATGTTCCAGTCCACCCACTGCGCCGCCTTGGTGTCCACCACCTCCGGCGCCCCCTTGACCAGCACCACCGGGTACTGGCAGAAGCGGCACCGGTAGGCGCAGGTCGGGATGTAGGACCACAGGTGGATCGGGGCGGTGTCGGCGAGCTGGGCGTCGAGGTCGGCCAGGAATGCCTCCGGCGGGTGGCCGGGCACGTTGCCGGGGAACACGTGCGCGCCGAACGGGTCCTCCTCCAGGTACTCCAGCAGGTGCGCGTTCACCGGGTCGGCCAGCGCGTCCAGCACGGCGGGCCTCGGGTACGCCGGGTCCAGCCGGTGCAGCGACTCGCGGGCGGTCGACATCAGAACACGCCCCCGTTGCCGAAGTAGTTGTGCGCCTCGCCGGACTCGCGGTCCTCGCAGTAGTAGTGCACGAACTCCGCGAACCGCTCCTCGGGCACCCCGCGCAGGCACTCCGGCAGCGGTGGTGGGGCGCCGATGTCCTCGCCGACCGTGCGCCGCAGCACCGCGAACAGCTCCTCGCGGAATTCCAGGTAGAGTCGGTAAGACGGGGTCTTGTAGGCGTGGATCGGGGTGAAGTCGACCACCCGCATCTCGTCGCGGATCTCCGCGATCCGGTCGCGCAGCCGGGCGGCCAGGTCCGCACCGAAGAAGTCCACGACCCGCTGTTCTTCCAGCAGAGCCGGGGTGAGCAGCACCGGCAGCACGATGTTCTTCGGGGTGAAGTCCTTGATCGAGAACTCCCACGCCTGCCGCGCCTCGGCCGGGGTGAGGTCGCTGTCGCGGGCGGGCGCCGGGTCCGCCACCCGGATGTCGCGCATGACGATGATGCCGTCGTTGCCGTAGGCGCGGCCGGTGATCACCTCCTCCAGGGCGTGGTTCACCCGCCGCGGGTTGATCTCCACCCGGGACCTCGGGGCGTAGGCGATGTCGTACCCGCTGCTGCGCACCTTGATGCCGAAGTCCCAGTCGTCGGAGAGGTGGTTGACGAACCGCCCGTCCTGCACCTGGTAGAAGATCTCGATGCCGCCGACCGCCGCGTACGCCTCCCGCTCCACGGCGAAGCCCTTGCCGTCGGGGAACCCGCCGAACACCGACCAGGCCACCACCCGGCAGCGCAGGGTGCGCTGGATGGCGTCCCACAGCCGCGGCCTGCCCGCGAAGTGCTCTGCGGTGTAGTAGTAGTCGCACACCCCGATGGCGGCCTTGCTGGACTCCATGGCCGAGAACAGCTCCCACAGCCAGTCCGGGTCCACTACGCAGTCCGCGTCCGCCGACACCAGGTAGCACCGCTCGTCCGGGTCGGCGAACGGCCGCGCCCGGCTGCGCTGCACCGCGAAGTCCATGCCCGCCCGCCGCGCGCACGACACGCCCTGCTCGGCCTCGGTGATCAGGTGCACCGCGAGGTCCGGGTGCGCCTCGGCGAACCGGCGGGTGATCGCGGCGGTGTCGTCGGTAGAGTTGTTGTCCACCACCACGACCTCGAACAGCTCCCGGTCCAGCGGCCCGCCCGGGCCGCGCTGGTCGCGCAGCCCGGCGAGCACCCGCTCCAGGTGCGCGGCCTCGTTGAACACCGGCAGCACCACGCTCAACCGGGTCCGCGCGCCCATGGGCGCCGGGAACAGCCGCGCGACCGCCTCGCCCACCCGGTCCCGGCCGAAGTGCCCGGCACCCAGCCGGTGGTTGTGGGTCATGACCGCGTTCCACCTCTCCCGATCGGTGATCAGCTCCGCCACCTCGGCCACGAACTCCTCGGTGGGCAGGTCGTGGGTGGTGACGTCGAGCAGCGGCGCCCGGAACCCGCGCCCGCCGTAGACGGCGTCGTACAGCTCGTAGCGGCTCGCGGCGTACGGCGTGCCGGAGGCGATCGCCTCACCGACCGGGTTGCCGTAGCTCTCGTAGTCGTAGGAGGTCAGGAACAGCGCCAGGTCCGCGTGCGCGAGCAGGTCCCGCACGCTGTACCGCCCGCCGGGGGAGTCGTAGGGCGCGAGCCTGCCGCCGAACACGACCCGCCCGCGCACCCCCAACTCCTCGGCCAAGGCGACCAGCCTGGCCTGCTCGGGTGCGGACTCGGTGGGGTCACCGGCCACGAACAGCACCGCGTCCACACCCCGGGCGAGCAGCCCGGCGAGCAGGTGCAGGTCCCGGTCGATGCGCTTCTGCGGGATGATCCGGGTGAACCGGGCCAGCAGCGCCGCGTCCGCCGGGATGCCGAAGTCGGCGCGGAACCGGGCGTTGCGCCCGTCCACGCGGGCGGGCTCGTGGGTGAAGGTGTTGGGCAGCACGCTGATGTTGCCCAACCCGGGAACCCACTCCCTGGTGCGGCGCAGCGCGTGCTCGTGCAGGGCGAAGTAGTGGATGTGCCTGCTGTCGCGGGGGCGGGGGGTGGTCGGGTGCGGGAACGCGCCGTACTTGCCGGTGCCCGGTTCGCTCTGCCACATCAGGTCGTGGTCGCGCCAGAACACGAAGCGGCCCAACCGGTGCCGTGCGCCGTACCGCTCGATCGCCAGGTACAGCGCGGTGGTGTAGGTGATGTTCTCCGGCAGGGTCCCGTTCTCCACCACGACCAGCGTGACCCCGCACTCCTCCCACGTCGCCACGATCCGGTCGGCGACCGCCTCGGCGACCCGCCGCACCCTGGGCAGCAGCGCCTCGTCCCCCGCCGCCACGACCTCGCTGAGCACGCGGGCGACGAAGTCCTGGTCGTAGCCGGGCACGGTGTTCAGGTCGGCGACCCGGTCCAGGGTGATCCAGTCGGGCAGCAGGTCGGCTTCGCCGTCGTAGGGGCGGAAGAACCGGTGCTTGTCGGCCTTGATGTCGTAGCCCAGGTCCAGCCGGACCCGGTGGCCCCGGCGGGCGAACTCCCCGGCGACCTTGACGAACTCGACCACGACCCCGGAGATGGCGGCCCCGTCGAAGGACACACCCCACAGCGTCGGCGCCGATGTCACGTTCCCAGTATCGGGTTCGCCGGGTGGGTGCACCACCCGCCACTCGGACCGGATCACCGGCACCCGGGGTCGGCGGGGTGTCAGCCCTTCTCCCGGACCGCCTCGACCGTCTCGACCATCGCGGGGTCGATCGGGCGCGTGCCGGTGCCGGTGAGGTGGAGGTGGCGCAGGAGCAGGTCGGCCAACCGGGTCGGATGCAGGCCCGGTTCCTTCCCCGAGAACCGGTAGCGCAGGGCGGTCAGGCGCAGGGCCAGCCGGAACACCGCAGAGGGGAGCACCTTGACCGGGCGGGGGTTGCCCGCGGCGGCGGCGAGGCCGCCGATCATCTCCGCCCAGGTCAGGTTGCCGTCGGCCGCCGGGAGGTCCGCACCGGAGGCCGCTTCCAGGGCGTCGACCGCGATGTCCGCGACGGTCTCCGCGGTGGTCACCGCCGTGCCGCCGGTCGGGGCCAGCAGCGGGGACTTCGAGCTGACCCAGCCCACCAGGCCCTCCGCCCACGCCGGGAACCGGTCGCCCGCGCGGCCGAACACGAACGGCACCTCGACGACCGCCACCGGCAGACCCGGCCCGGCCGCCGTCCGCCCCTCCGCCGCCTGCGCGACCCGGCTGCGGATGTAGGGGTGGGCGCCCGCGAGGTCCCACTCCGGGTGTTCCCGGTTGAAGTGCGTGAAGTACGAGCCGAGCACGACCGCGCGGGTCGCGCCCGCCTGCCGCGCGGCGGTGAGCAGGGTGACGACCGGGACGACGTTGCCCGCGTGGAACGCCGAGTACGCGGGCCGCGCGGGCACCTCGCGGTCGTCGGCACCGGCGGCGAACACGACGCCGTCGCAGCCGGCCAGCAGCGGCAGCCAGGTCTCCACGTCGGCCGTGGTGGCGTCCACCGCGTGGTCGACCCCGTCCCGCGGTGTGCGGGCGACCGCGACCGCGGTGTGCCCGCCCGCGCGGAGCCGGGTCACGATCCGCCGACCCAGCAGGCCACTTGCACCGACCACGAGAACCTTCATGGGGCACGATGATCGCACCGCACCCCCGCGGTCGCCGCGCGGGTGCCCCGGTGGCGGGTGCCGTTGTCGAGCGCCCGGCCCCGCACCTTGGTAGACCGGTCCACGACAACGGCGGGCCACCGGGCCGCCGGAGGACTGGAGGACGCCCGTGAGCTGCCGCATCAGCGAGATCGTCATCGACGCCCGCGACCCCGAGCGGCTGGCCCGCTTCTGGTCGGACGTGCTGGGCTTCGTCGAGCTCTCGCGCGAGGACGGCGCCGTCGAGATCGGCCCGGCGTCCGGTTTCGGCGGCCCGCAGCCCACCCTGCTGTTCATCCCCGTCGCCGAGCCCACCCCCGGCAAGCTGCGCCTGCACTTCGACGTCAACCCGACCGACGGCGACCAGGAGCGGGAGTTGACCCGGCTGCTGGAGCTGGGCGCCCGCCCGGCCGACGTGGGTCAGGCCGACTCGGCGAGCTGGCACGTGCTCGCCGACCCGGAGGGCAACGAGTTCTGCCTGCTGCGCAAGCGGCTCGACCAGGTTTGACCGGCCCAGCTCACCCCACGACCAGGATGTGCAGGTTGCGGGGGCCGTGGACGCCTTCGACCCGGTTGAGTTCGATGTCGCTGGTGGCGCTGGGCCCGCTGATCCAGGTCTGCGGGCGGCGGGGGTCCAGTGCGGCCATGGCGGCGGGGACGTCGGGGACCACCCGGTCGGCGCGGACCAGGCACAGGTGGGTGTCGGGCAGCAGGGTCAGGGCCCGGCGGCCCTGGCCGTCGGTGTGGTCGAGGACGAGGGTGCCGGTGGCGGCGATCGCCAGGGCCGCGGTGGTGACCACGGCCTCGACCCGGTCCAGTTCGGCGGTGCTCTCGCCCGCGTCCACGGGGATGGGCAGGGGGTAGGGGAAACCGGGCGGGACCAGGACGCGGGTGAGGCCGCCCAGTGCCGAGGCGACGGCGGCGGGGACGTCCGCCTCCGCGCACCGGACCACGTGCGCCCGGTAGTCGGCGGCGCGCTCGATGAACAGGCCGACGACGTCGGCGGGCGGCGGGGCGTCCCGGTAGGCGCGCGGCACCGGGGCGTCCGCGCGGTCGGCGCCCGCCAGGGCGCTGCGCACGGCGGCCAGGATTTCCTCGCGGGCACTCATCGGCGGTCCTCCCACCAGTTCCGGAACGAGCGGCGCGGCGGGGCGGGCAGGTCCCGGGCGCCCGTCCACAGCGACCCGGGCCACGGCAGCCAACCCAAAGCCCGCCGACCGCCCGGCAGCACCCGCCGCCCCAGCCGGGAAGCCAGCCCGCTCGCGCCCTCGGCGGCGGCGAGGCGACGGGCGTCGCCGAACAGCCAGCCCGCAGCGCGCATGGCCAGGGCCTCCGCCGACGGTGGACCCGACCGGTGCGCGTCGACCACCCGGGAGCGCAGGTGGACCAGTACCTCCGGGATGTCGATGCGCACGGGGCAGACCTCGAAGCAGGCACCGCACAGCGTCGACGCGTACGGCAGCGAGTCGGTCTGCGCGTCCTCGCCGACCCCCTTCATCAGCGGGTTCAGGATGGCCCCGATCGGGCCCGGGTAGACCGACCCGTAGGCGTGGCCGCCGGTGCGCTCGTAGACCGGGCACACGTTCAGGCACGCCGAGCAGCGGATGCAGCGCAGCGTCTGCCGCCCCACCTCGTCGGCCAGCACCCGGGTCCGCCCGTTGTCCAGCAGCACCACGTGCATCTCCTGCGGCCCGTCCCCGGGGGTGACCCCGCTCCAGGTGGAGGTGTACGGGTTCATCCGCTCCCCGGTGCTGGAGCGGGGGAGCAACTGGAAGAACACGTCGAGGTCCGACCAGGTGGGCACGACCTTCTCGATGCCGACCACGCTGATCAGCACCTCCGGCAGCGTCAGGCACATCCGCCCGTTGCCCTCGGACTCGACCACCACCAGCGTCCCGGAGTCCGCCACGGCGAAGTTCGCCCCGGACACCGCGACCTTCGCCCGCAGGAACTTCTCCCGCAGGTGCCGCCGCGCCGCCGCGGCCAGCTCCGCGGGCTCGTCGGACAGGCCCTCGGGTGCGGGCATCCCGACCGAGCCCATCCGGTCGCGGAACAGCTCGCGGATCTCGGCGCGGTTGCGGTGGATGGCGGGCACCAGGATGTGGCTGGGCAGGTCGTCGCCGAGTTGGACGATCAGCTCGGCCAGGTCGGTCTCCCAGGCGGCGATGCCGTGCTCGGCCAGCGCCTCGTTGAGGCCGATCTCCTGGGTGGCCATGGACTTGACCTTGACCACCTCGTCCACCCCGTGCCCGCGGGCGATGGAGGCGACGATCGAGCAGGCCTCGGCGGCGTCGCGCGCCCAGTGCACGGTGACACCGTTGCCCTGCAACGACTCCTCCAGCCGCAGCAGCGTCTCGTCCAGCGAGCGCAGCGCGTTGTCCTTGATCGCCGCGCCCGCCACCCGCAACTGCTCCCAGTCGTCGACCTCGGCCACCACACCCGCGCGCTTGCCTCGGATGGTGCCGGTGGCGTGGGCGAGGTTGTGCCGGAGCTGGCTGTCGGCCAGGGCGGCGCGCGCCGCCACGGGGAACGGGGGCATCCCCAGGAACGTGCCGCTCACCGCTGGTCCTCCGTGCTGGCCAGGACCTCCGCCAGGTGCGCCACCCTGGTCCCCGCGCGCTGCCGCGACAGCACCCCGCCGATGTGCACCAGGCACGAGTTGTCCCCCGCCACCAGCACCTCGGCCCCGGTGGCGCGGACGTGGCGGGCCTTGTCCGCGCCCATGGCGATCGAGGTGTCGGCGTTCTTCACCGCGAAGGTGCCGCCGAAGCCGCAGCACTGGTCGGCGGCGGGCAGGTCGAGCAGGCGCAGGCCGCGCACCGCCCGCAGCAGCCGCAGCGGCCGGTCGCCGACGCCGAGCAGGCGCAGCGAGTGGCAGGTGGGGTGGTAGGCGACGGTGTGCGGGAAGTAGGCGCCCACGTCCTCGACCCCGAGGACGTCGATCAGGAACTCGGTGAGTTCGTGGGTGCGCGGCGAGGTTTCGGCGATGGCGGCGGCCAGGCCGGGGTCGCCGCTGCGGCGGCCGACGATGGCGTGCTGGTGGCGCACCGACCCGGCGCACGACCCGGAGGGGGTCACGACGGCGTCGTAGCCCGCGAAGGCGTCGACGAACGCGCGGACGGCGGGCACGGCCTCGTCCAGGTAGCCGGTGTTGACCATGGGCTGCGCGCAGCAGGTCTGCGCCGCCGGGAAGTCCACCTCGACGCCGAGCCGCTCCAGCAGCCGCACCACCGCCTTGCCGGTGTCCGGGAACAGCGCGTCGTTGACGCAGGTGACCATCAGGGCGACCTTCATCCGCGCGGCTCCCACAGTCCGGCCGAGACCAATCGGGCCTCCACAGCATCCCACCGCCCCGCCTGATCGCCCGGTTGGTGCGGGCGGGGGGCGTGCGTGTCGGCGATCAGCGCGCGCATCGCCCACCGGTCCGGCAGGTCGGCGCCCAGCGCCCTGGCCTGCACGACCACGTTGCCCAGGGCGGCGGCCTCGACCGGCCCGGCCAGCACCGGGACCCCGCACGCGGCGGCGGTCAGGTCGCACAGGAGTCCGTTGCGCACACCCCCGCCCACCAGGTGGATCACCTCGACCGGGTGACCGGTCAGCTCGCCCAGCTCGCGCACCGCCCGCCGGTAGGCCATGGCCAGGCTCTCCAGGACGCAGCGGACGACCTCGCCGGTGGTGCGCGGCGGGGTCTGCCCGGTGGCCAGGCAGGCCCGCTCGATCCGGGCGGGCATGTCGCCGGGCGGCAGGAACTCCGGCGCGTCGATGTCGACCACCGGCCCGAAGGCGGGCGCCTCGGCCCCGGCGGCCAGCGCCCCGGCGAGGGTGGTCGTGCGCCAGCCGCGCAGGCACTCCGACAGCACCCACAGGCCCATGACGTTGCGCAGCAGCCGGACCGTGCCGTCCACGCCGCCCTCGTTGCCGAACCCGGCGGCCCGGGCCGCCTCGGTGGTGACCGGCGCGTCCAGCTCGACCCCGACCAGCGACCAGGTCCCGGAGGAGATGTAGGCGAAGCGGGTGCCCGGGGCGGCGGGCACACCGAGCACGGCGGAGGCGGTGTCGTGCGAGCCGACCGCGACCACCGGCACCTCCGCGCCCAGTTCAGCGCTCACCTCGGGGGTCGTGCGGCCGATCAGGTCCCCGGCCGAGCGCAGCGGCGGCAGCAGGCGGCTGGGCACACCCACCCGTTCGGCCAGGTCAGTGGCCCAGTCGCCGGTCGCGGCGGCGTAGAGCTGGGTGGTGGAGGCGTTGGTGCGCTCGGCGCCGACGCGGCCGGTGAGCCAGTAGGCGAGCAGGTCCGGGATGAGCAGCAGCGCCTCGGCCGCGCCCAGCCGGGCACCGCCCGCCTCGGCGGCGAGCTGGTAGAGGGTGTTGAAGGGCAGTTGCTGCAAGCCGGTGACCGAGTACAGCTCCCGGGGCGTGACCAGCTCGTGCACCCGGGCGGGGACACCGTCGGTGCGGCTGTCGCGGTAGTGCACGGGGTTGCCCAGCAGCGCCCCGGACGCGTCGAGCAGCCCGTAGTCGACCGCCCACGAGTCGATGCCGATCCCGTCCAGGGGCCCGGACGCCAGCGCGGCCCGCAGCCCGGCGAGCGTTTCCCGGTAGAGCCCGAGGACGTCCCAGTGCAGGGTCGGACCGAGGCGCACCGGCTCGTTGGGGAACCGGTGGACCTCCTCGGTGGCCAGCTTGCCCGGCCCGACCGACCCCACCACGACCCGGCCGCTGCTCGCTCCCAGGTCGACCGCCGCCACGCGGATGCCGCTCACCGCACCACCACCAGTTCCAGACCCGCGATCCCGGGCCGGGCGAGGGTGCCCATCAGCGGAGGAAGGCCGCGGCGACGCCCGCGTCCACCGGGATGTGCAGGCCCGTGGTCTGGCTCAGGTCGCCACCGGTGAGGGCGAAGACCGCCGCCGCGACGTGGTCGGGCAGGACCTCGCGCTTGAGCAGGGTGCGCTGGGCGTAGAAGGCACCCAGCTCCTCCTCCGGCACGCCGTAGACCGCGGCCCGCTGCGCGCCCCAACCGCCCGCGAAGATCCCGGAGCCGCGCACGACCCCGTCGGGGTTCACCCCGTTGACCCGGATGCCGTGCTCGCCCAGCTCCGCCGCCAGCAGCCGGACCTGGTGCGCCTGGTCGGCCTTGGCCGCGCCGTAGGCGAGGTTGTTCGGCCCGGCGAACACCGAGTTCTTCGACGAGATGTAGACGATGTCACCGCCGAGGCCCTGGGTGACCATGGTCCGGGCGGCGGCCTGCGAGACCAGGAACGAGCCCTTGGCCATCACGTCGTGCTGCACGTCCCAGTCCCGCTCGGTGGTCTCCAGCAGGGACTTGGAGATGGACAGGCCCGCGTTGTTGACGACCAGGTCCACCCCGCCGAAGGCCAGCGCGGCGGCGTCCACCGCGGCCCGCACCGCCTCGGCGTCGGTGACGTCGGCGGTCACCGCGACCGCCCGGTCCGGGCCGCCGATGCCCTCGGCGACGCCGGTGGCCGCGGCGGCGTCGAGGTCGGCGATGACCACGCAGGCGCCCTCGGCCGCCAACCGCTCCGCGACGGCCTTGCCAATGCCGGACCCGGCGCCGGTCACCAGCGCGACCCGCCCGGCCAGCGGGGCGGGCGGGGGCATCCGGCGCAGCTTGGCCTCCTCCAGCTCCCAGTACTCGATGCGGAACTTCTCCGCCTCGTCGATGGGGGCGTAGGACGACACCGACTCCGCGCCGCGCATGACGTTGACGGCGTTGACGTAGAACTCGCCCGCCACCCTGGCGGTCTGCTTGTCCCTGCCGAAGCTGAACATGCCCACCCCGGGCACCAGCACGATCGCCGGGTCGGCGCCGCGCATCGGCGGGCTGCCCGGGGTGGCGTGCCGGTCGTAGTAGGCGCGGTACTCGGCCCGGTAGTCCGCGTGCAGCTCGCGCAGCCGGGCCACGACGTCCTCGACCGGGGCGGCGGCGGGCAGGTCGAGCACCAGCGGGCGGACCTTGGTGCGCAGGAAGTGGTCCGGGCAGGACGTGCCCAGCGCCGCGAGCGGCGCCAGCTTCTCCCGGGACAGGAACTCCAACACGGTGTCGCTGTCGGTGAAGTGGCCGACCTGGCGCAGGTCGGTGGAGACCAGGCCGCGGACCACCGGGGCCAGCGCGGCGGCCCTCGCCCGGCGCTCGGCCTCGGGCAGGGGCTCGTTGCCGGGCACCACCGCGCCGAACGGTTCGGCGGAGCCGCGCTCGGCCAGGAACCGCTCGGCGGTGCGGATGATGTCCAGGGAGTTGGCCCGGCACTCCTCGGACGTCTCACCCCAGGCGGTGATGCCGTGCCCGCCCAGGACCACGCCGATGGCCTGCGGGTTCGCCGCCTTGACGGCGGCGATGTCGAGCCCGAGCTGGAACCCGGGCCGCCGCCAGCCCACCCAGGCCACCCGGTCGCCGAAGCACTCCCCGGTCAGCGCCTCGCCGTCGGCCGCGGTGGCCAGGGCGATGCCGGAGTCGGGGTGCAGGTGGTCGACGTGCGCGGCGTCGACCAAGCCGTGCATGGCGGTGTCGATCGACGGGGCGGCGCCGCCGCGGCCGTGCAGGCAGTGGTCGAACGCGGCGACCATCTCGTCCTCGCGCTCGACGCCCGGGTACACCTCGACCAGGGCGCGCAGCCGGTCCAGCCGCAGCACGGCCAGCCCGGACCCGGTCAGGGTGCCCAGGTCGCCGCCGGACCCCTTGACCCACAGCAGCTCCGTGGGCGCGGCGGTCACCGGGTCGACCGCGCTGCCCTTGGCCGAGGTGTTGCCCCCGGCGAAGTTGGTGTTGCGCGGGTCGGCGCCGAGGGCGTTGCTGCGGGCGACCAGCTCGGCCGCCGGGGACTGCTCGGGCATGTCCGCCTCCCTGTCCTGGGTGGTCGATTCGAGGTCGGTCGGTGCCGGGGTCACGCGCCCCAGCCCGCCTGCTCGCCGCCCGCCCGGTCGGCGGTGATCTTCTCCTGGTGGCCGCTGCGCCTGTAGGCGGCGACCGGGTCCGGGTCCAAGCCCTGGTCGGCGCGCACGTCGGCCAGCAGCGGGCGCACGTCGGTGTTGTAGGCGTCCATGAACACCGCGTTGGCCTCCAGCACGTCCCCGCAGCGCTGGGCGGCGGCCAGGGCGTCGCGGTCGACCAGCAGCGCCTTGGCGGTGGCCTCCTGCACGTTCATCACCGAGCGGATCACCGCCGGGATCTTGGCCTCGATGTTGTGGCACTGGTCGAGCATGAAGTTGATGCCGCGGGCGGGGTCCAGCGCGTCCGCCCGGACGATCTCGTACATGATCCGGAAGAGCTGGAACGGGTCGGCCGCGCCCGCCATCAGGTCGTCGTCGGCGTAGAAGCGGGAGTTGAAGTCGAACGCGCCGAGCCGGTCCCGGCGCAGCAGGAACGCCACGATGAACTCGATGTTCGTGCCCGGCGCGTGGTGGCCGGTGTCGATGCACACCGCGGCCTTGGGCCCCAGCTCCACGCAGTGCGCGAACGAGGTGCCCCAGTCCGGGACGTCGGTGGCGTAGAAGGCGGGCTCGAACAGCTTGTACTCCAGCAGGATGCGCTGGTCGTCGCCGAGGCGGTCGTAGGTCTCGCGCAGGGCGGTGGCCAGCCGGTCCTGGCGGTCGCGCAGGTCGTCCTGGCCGGGGTAGTTGATCCCGTCGGCGAACCACAGCTTCAGGTCGCGCGAACCGGTGGCGTCCATGACCGCCACCGCCTCCAGCAGGTGGTCGGTGGCCTTGCGGCGGATGCCCGCGTCCGGGTTGGTGACCGAACCCAGCCGGTAGTCGTCGTCCTGGAAGACGTTGGTGTTGATCGCCCCCACGCCGACCCCGAGGTCCTCGGCGTACCGGGCCAGGGCGGCGTAGTCGTCAACCCGGTCCCACGGGATGTGCAGGGCGACGCTGGGCGCGGCACCGGTGAACCGGTGCACGGTGGCGGCGTCGGCGATCTTCTCCTCCGGGGTGCGCGGCACCCCGGGCTGGGCGAACACCTTGAACCGGGTGCCGGAGTTGCCGAAGGCCCAGGACGGGGTCTCGATGCGCTGTGCGGCGAGGGCTTGCTTGACTGCGGACAGGTCGGGCACGGCGATCACGTCACCTCTCGGGTTGCCGGGGTGGGGCGGGCGAGCTGCTCGTCGAGGTCGAACACCGGTTCCAGCAGCAGGAAGCCCTCATCGGGCGCGCGGTCGCCGAGGTCGGCGAAGAACTCGGCCATCTCCGCCTGCCAGCGGGCGTTCACCTCGGTGCGGGCCATCGCGGCCTGCGCGGCCTCCAGCGACTCCGCGCGCACGTGGCCCACCAGCAGGCCGTCCGCGCGCAGGAACAGCGCGTAGTCGTGCCAGCCGGTGTCGCGCAGCGCGGCCAGCATCTCCGGCCACACCGCCCGGTGCCGCTCGGCGTACTCGTCCACCCGCTCGGGTCTCACCTGGAGGCAGAAGCAATACCGCCGCACCGGATCTCCTCACCGGTCGGGCCGCGGCGGGCCGGGGACGACCCGGCCCGCCGCGGCGGTCAGAAGTCGTACTGGTCGAGTGGCGGCGTCGAAGACCGTCGGCGGCCGAGGACGATCTCCCCGTCCGCGCCGGTGGTGTACTCGCCGAGCTTCCCGGCCTTGAACTTCTCACCCCGCTTGCCGGGGATCTGCCCAGACTTGAGCGCCGCACAGCCTGACTCCCGACCCAGGCGGCCCCGCCCCGGCTTCACCCCTCGCGCTGCCGGGACGGCACCCCCACCGCCACGCGCCACCACCGGCGCGAGGCCAACGCGGCCAACGCGGCACCCACCGCGTTGACCAGCACGTCATCCACCGACGACACCCGGTCCAACCGGAAGGCGTACTGCGCGACCTCGACCAGGACCGAACAACCCGCCCCGAGCGCCAGCACCCGCGGCACGGACGCCAACGCCGCGAACCGCATCGGCGCGAAGAACCCCAGCGCCGCGAAGACCAGCAGGTTGCCGCCGATCCCGAGCGGCCCCATCGTCACCAGGTCCCGAAACGGGACCAGGCTGACCCGCCCGGGGACGACGCCCGCCCCGGAGCCCGGCATCAAGGTCAGCCACACCCAGGGCACCGTCCCGTAGACCAACCCCACCTCGGCCAACGACACCCGCCACGCCGACGGGTCGCCCGCGGCAACGCGGTGGCGTGCCAACGCCCACGCCACCAGAAGGGCCAGCGGCAGCCCCACCAGCATCATGAGCAGCACACCGTTCACGGTGTCGAAGCAGCCGTGCCACCGCCCGGCCACACACGCGGGCCCGGCCATCAGAAGCGGCCCCCGAACGGTGAACAACACAGCCGCCAGGCCGAGGACCGCCAGGCTGACGAACACGGTGCGACGCGTGCCGCGGGGTGGTGCTGACAAGGGTGGACTCTGGTTCACGCTCCCAGTGGACACGCGGGGCTGTTGCGACGGCGTATCCGATTTCGGATACGCCCGCGATACACCGATGCCCGCTGGAAACCAGCCCCCGGGTCCGGCAGGGGAGCCGGCAGGTCCTCCGGAGGGTTCGGTCGAGTCGCGGCCGGAAGTTTTTTCCGGGGTCGTGTCGATCCGCGGGCCGCCCGTTCGACGTGTGGGTGCGAGGGTTGAGAGGCGGCCCAGCCGGATGAGGAGAACGCGATGGCGAAGTACATGCTGATCATGCGGGGCACCGACGAGTCGAACGCGGCCATGATGGCCTCGATCGAGGAGCTGATCGCCGCTACCCGCCGGTTCATCGAGGAGACGGTCAAGGCCGGTGTCTACCTCGCGGCCGAGGGGCTGGATCAGGACAAGGGGGTCGTGGTCGATTTCAGCGGTGAGACCCCGGTGGTCACCGACGGGCCGTACGGGGAGACCAAGGAGCTGTTCGGGGGCTTCTTCCTGCTCGACGTCGCCTCGGAGGAGGAGGCGGTCGAGTGGGCCAAGCGGGTCCCGGTGGTCCGCGGGTCCAAGATCGAGGTCCGGCGGGTGCCCGGGGACGACGAGGTCCCGGGGGACAACGGGTGACCGCCGGGGAACGCCCCCCGGCGCCTGCGCGGCGGCCGGGCCTGGTGGGCGCGGCCGATGTCGAGGCCGTGTGGCGGATCGAGTCGGCGCGGATCGTCGCCGCGCTGACCCGGTTCACCGGCGACTTCGAACTGGCGGAGGACGCGGCCCAGGAAGCGGTGGCCGAGGCGCTGGTGTCGTGGCCGCAGACCCCGCCTGCCAACCCGGCGGCCTGGCTGATGGCCGCGGCCCGGCGGCGGGCCATCGACGCGGTCCGCCGCCGCAGCGCCCTGCGGGACCGCTACGCCCTGCTGGCGACCGCCCCGGCGGTCGACGGGGGGATCGACCCGGACCGGCTCGAAGGCGACAGGATCGACGACGACGTCCTGGCGCTGATGTTCATCAGTTGCCACCCGGTGCTCTCCCCCGAGGCCCGGGTGGCGCTGACCCTGCGCGTGGTCGGCGGCCTGTCCAGCGAGGAGATCGCCCGCGCCTTCCTGGTGCCGGTGCCGACCGTGCAGGCCCGCATCACCCGGGCCAAGAAGACGATCGCGGCCGCGGGCGTCCCGTTCGAGCTGCCCGCGGCAGGGGAGCGCCGAGAACGGCTGGGCGGCGTCCTCAGCGTCATCTACGTGATCTTCACCGAGGGCTCGACAGCCACGTCGGGCGACCGGCTGCTGCGCCCCGACGTCGCCTACGAGGCGATCCGCCTGGCCCGCACGCTGGCCGCACTGCAACCGGACGAACCCGAGGTGCACGGCCTGCTCGCGTTGTGCGAGCTGACGGCCGCGCGTTTCCCGGCCCGGACCGCCCCGGACGGTTCCCCGATCCTGCTCGAACACCAGGACCGGGCGCGGTGGGACCTCTCGGCGATCCGCCGCGGACTGGCCGCGCTGACCGAGGCCGCGCCCCGCGGCCTCGGCCCCTACGGCCTCCAAGCCGCGATCGCGGCCACCCACGCCTCGGCCCCCTCGGTCGAGGCGACCGACTGGGACCGGATCGTGGTGCTCTACGAGGCACTCGGCCGGATCGCCCCCTCACCGGTGGTCGAGCTCAACCGCGCCGTCGCCGTGGCCATGGCCACGGGCCCGGCACAGGCCCTGGCCATCGTGGACGAACTGGTCGCCGCGAACCGCCTCCCCGGTTCACACCTGGTCCCGACCGTCCGCGGCGAACTGCTGACCCGCCTCGGACGGCGACCGGAGGCGCGCGCCGAGCTGGAGCTGGCGGCCCGGCTGTGCACCAACCAGCGCGAACGTTCGGTGCTGCTGCACAAGGCGGCCACACTGGACTGATCACCTGTCACTCGGGGGGCGGTGTGAGGGTGCGGGGCAGCAGCGCGATGGTCGCCGCGCCCAGTACCGCGGGGACCATGAAGGCGATGAACCCCGCGCGTGGTGAGGCGTTGAGGGTTGTGGCGATGGACAGGTAGCCGGGGCCGACGATGGCGCCGATGCGGCCCACGCCGAGGCCGAAGCCGAGGGCGGTGCCCCGCAGTTGTGGTGGGTAGAAGGTGCTCATGCAGGCGATGACCAGGCTCTGGCAGCCCAGGGAGCCGAGACCGGCCAGTGCGGAGATCGCCAGCAGCAGGGGGCGCGGTTGGTTGGTGCTGAGGACGAGCAGTGCCACCGCGGCCAGCAGGAAGGTGCCCAGTGTGATCGTCTTCAGGTGGCCGCGATCGGCGATGACCGCCGCGACCAGGCCGCCCGCGCTGGCCCCGATGGTGAAGGCGATCAGGAATTCCAGCGACGAACTCAGGTTGTAACCGTTCTTCATCAGGACCGTCGGCAGCCAGGCGGTGGTGCTGTAGAGCAGGGCCATGCTCATGAAGGTCGCGGTCCACAGCAAGACGGTGCCCCGGCGGTTCCGCCCGGTGAGCAGGTGGGAGATCCGTTGGCGTTCCGCGGTTCCGGGGCGGCGGAGCGGGGTGGACGGCACCACCCGCCAGATCACCGGCACGAGCACGACGGCCAGCGTGCCGAGGAGGAACAGGGTCCGGAAGTGCGTGTTGGGCAGCAGCGCCCTGCCGAGCAGCGCGGAGGCGGTGCCGCCGACCCCGATGGCGCCCAGGGCGATCGCCAGGTGCAGGGTGCGGCGGTTCGCCGGGGCCGTGTCGGTGACGAACGCGCTGACCAGGGGGGCGAGCGCGCCGATGCCGATGCCGGTGCCGAAGCGGGCGGCGCCGAGCAGGGTGAGGTCCGGCGCGAGCGCCGCGGCGAGCATCGACGCCGAGATCCAGGTGACGGCCACCGCCATCGGGGTGCGCCTGCCCCAGGCGTCGGCCGCCCACCCGGCGAGGACGGATCCGAGTGGCATGCCCAGGGCGGTGACGCTGCCGAGGACGCCGAGCGTCGCCGGTGTCGCGCCCCAGGACCGTTCCTGGATCAGGCTGGGCCCGATGGTGCCGAGGGTGAACAGGTCGTAGCCGTCGATGAACAGGATGAGGCAGGCGAGGGCGAGCACGCTCGCCTGCTTCCGGGCCAGGGGTGGGGTATCGGTGGTGGTCATGTGACTTCCTTGTCTGTGACCAGGTGGGAGAGGAGTGGTGCGGGCCGGTGGGTGTGTTCAGGGGTGGCCGATCGCCCGGCGCAGGACGTCGCGGGGGACACCGGGGTCGGCCGCGGTCCACGCCACGTGCTGGTCCGGTCGGACCAGGGCCGGTTCGCCGGTGGGGTCGTCGAACAGCGCCAGCGGGACGCGTTCCGCGGCGGCGGCGGCGGAGAATTCCTCGACCAGCGGGTGGGTGAGGTCGCCGATGAGGGTGAATTCCCGGCCGAGGTGGTCGTAGAGCGAGTTCCCCGGTCCCAGCCAGCGGTGCGGCAGGCGCCCGCCCGCCGCGCCGGTCACGTGGGGGGAGCCGCGGTAGGTGTAGCCGAGGACCAGGTCCAGGCTGTGGAATTCGCTGTCCTTGGCGTGCTGGACCGCGCGGGCGACGGACGGGCGCGCGGCGGCGAACTCGCTGTCGGTGCCGATCAGCCGGTCGTCGGTGAGTTCGGGGCCCAGGGTCGCCATGTTCCGCGCGGCCTCGGCGATGGTCCGCGCCGCGATGGGCCTGCGTTCGGCCTCGTAGCCGACCAGCAGGGAGCGGGGTGCCCAGCCGTTCAGCACCGCGGCCAGCCTCCACCCGAGGTTCACCGCGTCACCGATCCCGGTGTTGAAGCCGTGGCCTCCCCACGGCGGGTTGAGGTGCGCCGCGTCGCCCGCGAGGAACACGCGGTCGGTGCCGTAGCGCTGCGCGAGCAGCAGCTTCGCCTTCCAGGGATCGGTGGCGACGACCTCGGCCTCGACGTCGGCGCCCACCAGGGCCCGCACGATCCGCAGCGGGTCGGCGTCCCCCTCCTCCCCGGTGACGCCCTGGGCGATGCACCACCACAGGTCCGCCAGGTCCAGGCGCCCGACGACACCGGGCTGGGTGGGGTGCAGGACCCAGTAGTGCACGGCGGGCCCGTGCGGCACCCTGTCGGCGAGTCCCGGTGCGCGGAAGACGATGTTGAAGTTGGGGCGCTCGTCGGCGCTGCCCTCGTACCGGGTGCCGATCGCCTCGCGGACCGTGCTCCACGCCCCGTCGGCGCCGACGACGTAGTCGGCGCGGATCCGGTGAGCGGCGCGGTCGGGACCCACGAGGCCCACCGCGACCCCTTCGGCGTCCTCCGCCAGCGTGTCGACTGACCAGCCCGTGAGCAGTGCCGCCTCGGCGGTGCGTTCGACCGCCTCGCGCAGCACCTGCTCGACCGCGGGCTGGGCGATCTGCTGGCCGGGTTCGGCGGCCAGGTCGTCGCCGGTGAGGTCGAGTCCGAAGCAACCCCGGATGCGGGTGACCTCCCGGCCGAGGAGTCCGGTGGTGAACACCGCCTCGTCCGACCACTCGACCGGGAGTGCGGCGCGGGCGCGCACGGTGCCCGCCAAGCCCCAGCGGCGGAACAGTTCCATGGTGCGCGCCGAGGTGGTCTTGGCCCGCGGCCGCAGCCACGACACCTCGTCGCGGGGTTCGACGACGAGGCTGCGCACGCCGTGGTGGGCGAGTTCCAGGGCGGTCGCCAGCCCGACCGGGCCTCCGCCCGCGATCAGAACGGGGATGCGGCTGTGCACGTCCGACGTCCTCCTTGTCCCTCTTGTGGTGCGGGGGTTCAGCCCCGGGTGGAGTGGGCGCCGGTCATCAGGGCGGCCAGGTCGTCGGGTTCGAGGAACGACGGCGGCGGTGGCGGTCCCCAGGCGTAGAGCCCCTGGACCCCTTCGAGGACCTGCGGTGTCCACAGCTCGTCCTCGGGGATGGTGTCCATGTCGGAGTAGTACTCGCAGAAGGTGCCCGCCGGGTCGCGCAGGTACCAGAAGAAGTTCGCGCCCGCGAAGTGGCGCCCGAGTCCCCAGGTGTGGCGCTCGGGGTGGTCGGTGAGCATGGCGTGGGCACCGCGGCCGACCTCGTCGACGTCGTCGACCTGCCAGCTCGTGTGGTGCAGGAAGGCGACCGGGGCGGCCATGACCAGCACGTTGTGGTGCTCCACCGAGCAGCGCAGGAACGCCGCCCGGTCTCCCATGTGGTCGCTGACCCGGAACCCGATCCCCTCGGTGAAGAACCGGCTGGTGGTGTGCAGGTCGGTGCTGCCGATGACGACGTGGCCGAGTTTGCGCGGCCGCACCCGGTCGGTGCGGGTGAGGAACGGCGCGCGCCCCCACCTGTCGATGCGCCCGGGACCGTTGTAGGGCGTGGTGGGAACGGGCGGGTCGGGCGCGATCCGCGGGCGGACCGCGACGGTGACGGGGGTGCCGGTGACCGGCTCGACCGCGCGGACGCGGTCGGTGTGCCGGTGCGCGGTGATCCCGTGCGCGGTGAGGCGCTGCGCCACGGCGGCGATGTCGTCGGGGTCGTCCGCGGCGATGGTCAGTCCGAGCAGCCTGCGGGTGGGCGAGTGGGTGATGCGCAGTTGTTCGCCGCCGTCGCGGGTGGCGAAGCGGCCGTCGCCGCGGTGCTCCAGGCCGAACTCGGTGTAGAAGCCGATGGCCTCGGCCACGTCGGGGACACCGATGCCGACCTCGGCGAGTCCGTGCAGTGCCATGTCGACCTACCTCCCGTCCGCGGCGGCGCGGAAGGTCTGGTGCAGTTCGCCGATGCCGCCGACCCAGCTCCGCAGGTGTTCCCCCGGTCGCAGGAAGCGCCGGGGTTCGCGGCCGAGGCCGACGCCCGCGGGCGTGCCGGTGAAGATCACGTCACCGGGGTGGAGGGTGACGGTCCGCGACAGCTCCGCGATGAGGGCGGGGACCGGGAAGACCAGGTCCCGGGTGCGGCCCTGCTGGACCTGCTCGCCGTTGATGTCGCAGCCGAGTTCGAGGTCGTCGGGGTCGGCGAACTCGTCGGGCGTGACCAGCCACGGGCCCTGCGGGGAGAACCCGGGGAACGACTTGCCGAGACCGAACTGCGGAGCGGGACCGCGCAACTGGGAGACGCGCTCGGAGACGTCCTGGCCGACGGTCAGACCCGCCACGTGCGACCACGCGGCCTCGACGTCGACCCGGTGCCCCCGCCTGCCGAGCACGACGACGAGCTCGACCTCCCAGTCGACGTCGCCGCCCGCGGGGATGGTGACGGTCGTGTCCGGACCGGTGAAGCTGGAGGAGTACTTGGTGAACACCGGCGGCAGGCCGTCGGGCGCTTCGAAACCCGATTCCGCGGCGTGGGCGCGGTAGTTGAGGCCGACCGCGAACACCTGCCGGGGCGCCGGGGACGGCGCACCCAGCAGGGCGCGGTCGAGGGCCGCGGCGTGCTCGGCGTCGGCGGTGCGGTCGCGGTCGCGCGCCCAGGCGGTGAACTCCGGCCAGTCCCGGTACAGCGCGGGCAGGTCGGGGCCGAACCGGCCGCCGGAGGCCGCCTCGACGTCCACGACGCGCTCGGCGCCTGCCTCGCCCGTGACCAGGGCGGCTCGATCGTTGTGGTTGGCGATGCGCATGGTCGGCGGGGTCTCCTCGCTCGATCGGGACGGCGGTGCGGTCCCGGGGGATGGCCTGTGTGGAGTCCGGACGTCGCCCGAGAGGAAGTGGGGCTGGTGATCCGCTCCGACCCGAGCAGCGGTGCGGGTTCGGGCCTGCGCTCGGGCGATGGCCTATCTTGGGTCGCGTGGCAGCCGTCACAGTTGTCGAGTTCCACTCAGCGGCACAGATCGAGGTGAACCGTGTCCGGTGACAAGGGTCCGGTCACATCGGACAGGAGCGCGGGGGAGCCGGTCCTCGACCGGGCGTTCCGGTTGCTGGGCGCGTTCTCGGTGGCGGACGACAGCCTGTCGCTGACCTCCCTGAGCACCCGCAGCGGGCTGCCCAAGTCGACCGCGCTGCGGATGGCGACCCGGCTGGTGGGACTGGGAGCCCTGGAGCGCACCGGCGACGGGCGCTACGTCATCGGGCTGCGCCTGTACGAACTCGCCTCGCTGGCGCCGAGCCACGGGTTGCGCGGTGTCGCGCTGCCGTACCTGGAGGACCTGCACCACGCGACCGGCCAGCACGTCCTGCTGGCGGTCCGCGACGGTCACGAGGCGGTGCTGGTCGAACGGCTGTCCGCGCACCGGGCCGGGCGCGTGCTGTACCGGGTGGGCGGGCGGATGCCGCTGCACGCCACCGGCGTCGGCCTGGCGCTGCTGGCCCACGCACCGGACGCCGTGCAGCGCGAGGTCCTCGACGGCGACCTCACCCTGCGGCCGGAGAACCTGGCCAGGTCGCCGCGCGAGGTGCGCCGGTTGCTGGCGGGGGTCCGCACGGAGGGGGTCGCGGTGATCTCGCGGGCCCGCCCGGAGCCGATGACCTCCGTCGCCGCGCCGGTCTTCGGCCCGGGCCGGGCCGTGGTCGCCGCCCTGTCGGTGGTGGTGCCCGCCGGGTCCGCGGATGCCTCGGCCGTGCGCCCGGCGGTCATCGCGGTGTCGCGGGCGGTGTCCCGGCAGGTGGGTCACCGGGAGGGTGGCGCGGGCCGTGGCCGGGGGCTCGCCGCCGGGGGCTGAGCTCGGTCAGGCGTCGCGCAGAGCGAGTTCGCGCGAGACGGCTGCCGCGGCGTCGCTCACCGCGGCCTCGACGGTCTTCAGCTCACCCGGTGGGACCCGGGCGGCCAGCGCGGCGACGCTGATGGCCGCGCACACCGAGCCCGCGGCGTCGCGGATGGGCGCCGCTACGCCGAGGATGTGGTCGTCGAGCTCGCCCTGGGAGAGCGCGACACCGCGCTTGCGGATGTGGGCGAGCCGGGTGCGCAGGGCGTCGGGGTCGGTGAGGGTCTTCGCGGTGAACCGCTCCAGCGGGGCCTGGTTCAGGACTGCGGTGACCTCGCCGGGGTCGGCCCAGGCGAGCAGCACCTCGGCGGCGGCACCGGCGTTGATCGGCAGCACGTGCCCGCGCTCGTAGGACAGCCGCACCGCGTGCTGGGCCTCGACCAGGTCCAGGCACACGACCGAGCGGCCGGAACGCCTGGTCAGCAGCACGGTTTCGTTCACCTCCGCCGCCAGTGCCCGCATGACCGGGAGGGCGACCTCGGACAACCCGATCCCGGTCCGGGCCAGTCGTGCCAGTTCGAAGATGCGCGGTCCCAGCCGGAACCCCCCGGCGGCCTCTTCGAGGAACCCGGTCCCGGTGAGGCTCTGCAGGTACCGGTAGCCGGTGGAGCGCGCCACCCCGAGCCGCGCGGCGATCTCCGCGCCCGCCCAGACCGGTTTGTCGGCGCTGAACAGCAGCAGGATGTCCAGCGCCCGGTCGGCGGTGGAATTGCGTTCTCGGTAGCTGCCGCTCGCCGCGTCAGTGGGTCCGGCCATGCGCACACCGTAGCCAGTTCCACCTTGTCCTGTAAATCAGGACGTTGCTTACGAAATTTAGGACAGTGCTCGTACTGTGGTGGCAACGGACCGGACGAGCGGGAAGAGGTGGAGCCGTGGCGCCGAACGCGACGGGTGACCGCGTCGACGTGGTGGTCTGCGGCGCGGGCCCGGTGGGCCTGACCGCCGCCGCGCTGCTCGCGGCCCGCGGCGTCGGCGTGGTCGTGCTCGAACAGCACAGCGGCACCAGCGACGAGCCGAAGGCGATCAGCATCGACGACGAGGCCCTGCGGGTGTACCAGCAGGCGGGCGTCGTCGATCGGGTCCTGCCGGTGATCGTGCCCGGCACCGGGACCCGCTACCACGGCTGCGACGGGCAGGTGCTGTTCCACGCCCGCGGCCCCCAGCCCTTCCGGCTCGCCTACCCGTTCAAGAACCCGTTCGCGCAGCCGGACCTCGAACGCGCCCTGGCCGCCGCCGTGAGTGCGGCGCCGACGGTGGACCTGCGGTTCGACACCCGGGTCACCGGGTTCGACCAGCACCCCGACCGGGTGACGGTCCACGCGTGGGCGGGAACGACGCCGGTGGCGATCGACGCGGCGTACGTCCTCGGGTGCGACGGCGGGCGGTCGGCCACCCGGCTGCTGCAGGGCGTCGACATGACCGGGCGCAGCCACGACGAGGTCTGGCTGGTCGTGGACACCCTCGACGACCCGCACACCGAGCGGTTCGCCATGCACCACGGCGACCCGGACCGCCCGCACGTGATCGTGCCGGGGCTCGGCGGGCGCTGCCGCTACGAGTTCCGGCTCTTCGACGGCGAAGGGGTCCCGGGCCGGGAGCCGTC
Source organism: Actinokineospora sp. PR83 (assembly GCF_021056305.1). NCBI lineage: Bacteria > Bacillati > Actinomycetota > Actinomycetes > Pseudonocardiales > Pseudonocardiaceae > Actinokineospora > Actinokineospora sp. PR83. The sequence goes on along the minus strand of NZ_JAJCXD010000041.1, from coordinate 73,492 downwards.
GTTCGACCTCATCCGGCGACTGGTGTCCAGGTACCGGGTGATCACCGCGGACCAGGTCGAGCGGGCCGTCAACTACCGCTTCAACGCCGTGGTGGCCGACGAGTGGATGATCGGGCGCTCGTTCCTGCTCGGCGACGCCGCCCACATGATGCCGCCGTTCGCCGGTCAGGGCCTGAACTCCGGCATTCGGGACGCGGCCAACCTCACCTGGAAGATCGCCGACGTCCTGGCGGGGCGCCTCGACGCGGGGGTGCTGAGCAGCTACCACAGCGAACGCGGCCCGCACGCGCTGGCCACGGTGCGGCTGTCGGAACGGCTCGGCCGGGTGGTCATGACCACCTCGCGCCGGGTGGCGGCCCGGCGCGACGCCGAGGTCGCCCGCGCCGTGGCGACCGACGAGGGCCGCGCCCACCTGGAGGAGATGCGGTACCGGCCCGCGCTGCACTATACCGACGGGCTGGTGGTCCCGGGCGACCGGCCCGAGACCGTCGGCGTGCCGGTGGGGCAGCCGCTGGTGTTCGACACCGGCACCCACCGGATACGCCGCCTCGACGACGCGCTCGGCATCGGGTGGGCCGTGCTCGCGGTCGGGACCGCCGAGGCGGACTGGGCCGCGGTCGAACCGGTCGTGCGCGGACTGGACGCGGTGGCGCTGCGGGTGGCCCTCGGCGACGACATGCCCCGCACCGGTCACCGGACGCTGATCGACGTCGACGGTGCCCTGGTGCGCGAACTCGCCGACCACACGGGACGTTTCGTGTTGCTGCGACCGGACCGCGTGGTGGCCGCCGCCTGGCCCGCGAGCGGCAGCGCCGAGACCTGCGCGCGCGTCCTGTCCTGGGCGCCCGCCTCGATCACCGACTCACCGGAAAGGGTGTTGAACCATGGATGAACCGCAGCGGGTGGTACTGGCCGAACGCGGCGCGGCCGGGAGCCTGACCAGAACCTCGGTGTCGCACGTCGGTTTCGCCGTCCCCGACGTGGCCGCGACCGCCGAGTTCTACCGGCGGGTGCTGGGCATGGTCGTGCACGACGAACTCCCGGCGGGCGGGCTGCGGCTGGGGTGGGGGAGCGGCCACCACGTCATCGAGCTGGTCGAGGGGGAGAAAGCCCTGCACCACTACGGTTTCGAGGTGCGCGACCCCGACGGCGTCGACGGGATCGCCCGGCGGCTGTCCGCCGCCGGGCACCCGACCACCGACCTCGACCCCGCCTACCTCGACGCCGGGGTCGGTCCCGCGCGCGGCATCGCGACGGTCGACCCGCACGGCACCGGGGTGCACTTCCACACCGCTGTCGAGCGCCAGGGCGAGGCCACCGCGGACACCGGGCGGCGGCCGGTCAAGTACCAGCACATCACCCTGGCCACCGACGACGTCGAAGCCGTGGCGGCGTTCTTCGTCGACGTGGTCGGGTTCCGCATCTCAGACCAGCTCGACGACGGCCGCTTCGCCTGGCTGCGCAGCGACCGCGACCACCACACCCTGGCCGTGGTGAACACCGGGGCGGGCGGCGACATCGACCACTACTCCTACGACCTGGCCGAGTGGGAGGACTTCAAGACCTGGTGCGACCGGCTCACCGACGAGGGCGTGGACGTGACGTGGGGACCAGGGCGGCACGGCCCGGGCAACAACCTGTTCGTCTTCTTCGACGACCCCGCGGGCAACCACATCGAGCTGTCGGCGGAGATGGAGAAGTTCCACGACGACCGCGCCACCTACGTGCCGCGGCGGTGGGAGCCGATCCCCCACACCGTGAACCTGTGGGGCGGCCAGCTCGCCTCGTGGCGCAAGACCAGTGGGAGCAGGTGACCGGTGGCGTACGCGAGCTACGAGCACCTCGGTGTCCGCCGCGTCGGTGAGGTGCGGGGGTCATCGCTGGTCCCCCTCGAAGGCCACGCCGAGCTGGGTCCGGGGACCGGCCCGGAGTGGTTGCGCGACGCGGTCCGCGAGGAGCGGGCGCGGGTGCCGGTCGACGAGGTGCGGCTGCTGCCGGTCGTGCCGCGGCCGTCGAAGGTCTTCTGCGTCGGCCTCAACTACCGCGACCACGTGACCGAGACGAAGCGCGAACTGCCGACCTACCCCGTGCTGTTCCCGAAGTTCGACTCCAGCCTCATCGGCGCCCACGACGACATCGTGCTGCCGCCGGAATCGACCCAGGTGGACTACGAGGGCGAGCTGGCCGTGGTGATCGGGCGGGCGGGCAGGCGCATCGCCGAGGCCGACGCCCCGCACCACGTGCTGGGCTACACCGTCGCCAACGACGTCACCATGCGCGACTTCCAGTACCGGACGCACCAGTGGGTGCAGGGCAAGGCATGGGACGCCAGCACACCGATCGGCCCGTACCTGATCCCACCCGATGGGGTGAACCTCGCGGGCGCGGGCATCCGCACCGTCCTCAACGGCGAGAAGGTGCAGGAGTCCGACCTGTCGATGCTGATCTTCTCCGTGCCGCGGCTGATCGCCACGATCTCGACCTTCACCGCGCTGCGACCCGGTGACCTCATCCTCACCGGCACACCCGGCGGCGTCGGGTACCGCCGCGACCCGCAGGTCTTCCTCACCGCGGGCGACCGGATCAGCGTCGAGGTCGACGGCATCGGGACCCTGAACAACCTGGTTACCATGGAACAGCAGACCGATCAGTCCAATCAGGAAGGTGCAGGCCGGTGACCGGACGCCCCGAGGAACCACGGATCCGGCGGTCGCTGACCCTGCACCTGAAGGGTGACTGGGGGACCGCGAACCTGCACCGCGTCTGCGGCTGGATCGCCCAGGAACTCACCGACCGCAGTGGACCGCACACCCGGATCGCGATCTGGAACGGACGCGGCTTCAGCGACTCGGTCCGCGCCGTCGGCCGCGGTGAGGTCGACATCGCGATGACCACCCCCGCGGCGTTCGCCACCGCGGCCCTGGACGCGCGCGGGGTGTACCGCGACGAGTCCTTCCCCGAGCTGCGCGCGCTCGGTGTCGTGCCGCAGCGCGACCGGCTCGTGGTCGGCGTCCACAAGTCGGTCGGCGCCACGACCTTCGCCGAGCTGCGGGACCTCAAGCCCGCGTTGACGGTCGCCACGTCGGTCGACGACGGCGTCAACCACGTCGGGCTGGCCGCGCACGCGCTGCTCGACCGCGCCGGGATCGACGTGCCGGGGTGGGGCGGGGGATTCCTGGCCGACGAGCGGCCGTTCGAGTCGTTCGAGCACGTGCTGGCCGGACGCGCGAACGCCGTCGTGCACGAGGCGGTCATGCTGCCGCACTGGCAGCGGTTCGGACCGGACTTCGACTTCCTGGAGGTCGAACCCGAGGTGCTGGCCGCCCTGGAGGCCGACTTCGGCTGGCCCGCCGCCACCGTCGACGACGAGTTCTTCCCCGGCCGCAGCGCGTTCCGCACCCTCGACTTCTCCGACTTCCTCGTGCTCACCCGCAGCGACCTCCCCGACGACGTGGCCCACGCCATCGCCTGGATTCTGGGCGAAACCCGCCACCTCATCGAACAGCAGTACCGGCACCTGCCACCCGAGCGCAGCCCCATCACCTACCCGCTGGACCCGCCCACCATGGGCCGCTCCCCGATCCCGCTGCACCCCGGCGCCGCCCGCTACTACGACGCGCTGCCCGAGAACCGATAGCCCACCGATCCACGAGACGAGGAGGTCGCCGTGAGGGTCGTCGAAGACGTCGTGCTCATGGGGTCCGACCGGCCGCTGCGCAGCATCGACCGCGACGAGGAACTGCTGCTCGCCCCGCCACGCCCGGGCAAGGTGCCGATGAAGCTGTCGAGCGACCACCCGCCGCTGACCGTCGTCCACCACCCGCAGCAGTACCGGGCCCAGCCGTTCGCCCCGCCGCGCGGCCTGTACGAGAACGACCAGATCCGCGTCGAGTGGCAGACCATGGACAACCGGCAGCCGTTCTACCACCGCAACTGCGACGTCGACGAGATCTCCTACCAGATCGCGGGCGAGCGGACGCTGATGACCGAACTCGGCGTGGTCGAGCACCGGCCCGGCGACTTCTCCCGCATCCCGCGCGGCGTGGCGCACGACAACTACGGTCGCCGGGAAAGCCACCTGCTGTTCTACATCCCCGCCCCGGTGGCGGAGAAGGTCACGGCCGCGAGCAGTTCGCAACCGGTCTCGCCGCCGTTCCCCGGCTGGGAACCGGGGGAGATCAACGAGGCCGTCACGCAGTGCATGGGCGCCCACGGGCACGACATCGCCGTGTTCCCCGTGGACGAACGGCAACTGCTCGACCGGGTCCACGACGAGGAAGACCGCCTGCGCGTGCTGCGCGGCGGCGAGGAAGTCGGGACGACGCTGTTGTACGAAGCACCGCAGTTCCGCCTCGCGACGGTCACCACGGCACCCGGTGGTGAGCACCGCTACCGCCGCACCCTCGACGCCGACGAGATCCAGTACCAGGTACGAGGGCGGCGCACGCTGCTGACCCAGCGCGGGATCGTCGACCTCGAACCCGGCGACCTCGTCCGCATCCCCCTCGGCGTCGCCCACACGAGCACGGGCGACGAGGCGGGGCAGTACATCTCGTTGCTGTCGCACCGGGAATTGCCGCAGATCGCCGAGACCTCGCGCACCGCCGACCCCTGCTCACCCGAGCGGCTCGCCGCCGCCAGGGAGAAGGCTCCCCGATGACCACCATGCTCGCCGCCCGCGCCCACCGCGATGCCGACACCATCGCGCTGGAAAGAATTCCGGTGCCCGAGCCCGGGCCGCTCGACGTCGTCGTCCGGGTCGCCGCCGCCGGACTGGCCCCCGGCATGATGCGGCTGCTGAAGTCCGGTGCGTTCAAGCACCTGCCGACGACGCTCGGCCACGAAGCCGCCGGGACGGTGGCGGCCGTCGGCACCGGGGTCACCGGGACCGCCGTCGGTGACCGGGTGCGCGTGCACCCCAACCTCAACTGCCGCGACTGCCCGTACTGCCGCACCGACCGCGACATGATGTGCGCCCAGCAGGCCATGATCGGCCACGCGGCGTTCGGCGACGCCCCGATGCCGCTGTACGACGAGTACCACGACGGGGGACTGGCCGAGTACCTGCGGGTTCCGCACTGGCTGGTCGACCCGCTGCCCGACGGCGTCAGCTTCGACGTCGGCGCGAAGGTCCACGACCTCGCCAACGCGGTGCGGGCGCTGAAGTGCGCCGACCTGCCGCTGGGGTCGACCCTCGTCGTCACCGCGGCCACCGGCACCATGGGCACCGCCACCACCAAGCTCGCCGAGCACTTCGGCGTGTCCCGGCTCGTCCTGGTCGGGCGCGACGCCGAACGCCTGCACGCCGTCCGGTCGCTGGCCGGTCGGGTGGCGACCGACGTGATCGCGCTGGAGGACCTCCCCGACTGGGCGAGCACCGGTGGGCTGACCCGACGGCTGCGGGAGGTGGCACCGGCGGGCGCGCACGCGGTGCTCGACTTCATCCCCGACGGCCCGGCGACCGGTCAGGCCATGGCCGCGCTCGCCACCGGCGGCACCCTGGTGCACATGGGTGCCAACCGCGCCGCACTGGCCCTGGCACCGGCCGCGCTGATGGTGAACTGCTGGCGGTTCGTGGGCACCCGCGCCTGCACCCGCACCGACGCGCGCGAGGTCCTGCGGTTGCTCGGCACCGGCGCCCTGGACGTCGACGAACTCATCACCCAGCGGTTCGCGCTGGCCGACGCGCCCACGGCGGTGGACGCGATGCAGCGGCGAGAGCATCCCATGTGGATGACCGTCGTCAATCCCTGAGCGCCCCGGAGGAACCATGCACATCACCCACTACGGGCACGCTTGCGTCCTGGTCGACATCCCCGGTCCGGGTAAGTCCGCGCGTGTGCTGATCGACCCGGGCACCTACTCCCGCGACTTCGAGGACCTGCGGGACCTCGACCTGGTCCTGATCACGCACGCCCACCCCGACCACCTCGACGCGGACCGCCTGCGGGCACTGCTGGGCGCCAACCCGGACGCCCAGGTCGTCCACGGCCCCGGAGCCGCCAGCGCCCTGACCGACCACGCCGGGCGCACCCACCTGGCGCACCCGGGTGAGTCCCGGAACCTGGCGGGCGTCGAGATCGCGGTGACCGGCGGGCAACACGCCCACGTCCACCCGGACCTCCCCGGCTCGGACAACAACGGCTACCTCCTCGCCGGTTCGCTGTTCCACCCCGGTGACGCCTTCGACCCGCCACCGGCGCCGGTGGACACCCTGCTGGTCCCGGTGGGCGGGCCGTGGATGAAGATCGGCGAGGGCATCGACTACCTGCGCTCGGTCGCACCGCGCGTGGCCATCCCGATCCACCAGGCCGGCCTGGCCCCGGCGCACCAGGGGATGCACCACCACCTGCTGGGCAGCCTGGCCCCCGCGGGCACCGACGTCGTCGTGCTGGAACACGCCGTCCCGCACGCACTCTGACGCGCTGAGGAGCGACGTGGACGACGTTCGGAACGCGGTGGTCCAGGCCAGTCGGGTCCTGGCCGCCGCCGGTCTCGGTGACATGGTGTGGGGCCACGCGTCGGTGCGCGACCCCGGGGGCCGGGGCGCGTGGATGAAGGCATCCGGCTGGGGGTTCGAGGAGGTCGACGACGAGAAGGTGGTCCTCGTCTCGCCGGGAGGTGCCGTCCTGGACGGCACCGGGCCCAGGCACCTCGAATCCCCCATCCACACCGAGGTCATGGCGCGGCGCCCCGACGTGGGGAGCGTCGTCCACACGCACGCGCCCGCACTGGCGGCATTCGCGTCGCTGGACTGCGAACTGCGCCCGATCTCGCACGACGCCGTCCCCTTCACCTGTCCGCAACTGCCCCGGTTCACCGAGACCGGTGCCCTCATCGCCACCTCCGAGCTGGGCAGGTCGCTCGCCTCCCGGCTCGGGGGTGCCAACGCGATCCTGATACCGAACCACGGCGCCGTCACCGTCGGCCCCGACGTCGCCACCGCCGTCATGTACGCCGTGCTGCTCGAACGCGCCTGCCGCACACAGCTCCTAGCCGCGTCCGCGGGCGGGCCCATGACCTGGTCCGACGACGCCGAAACCCGCTTCAAACGCGACCAGGTGTGGAACACCACCCAGCTCCACGCGGGGTGGAGCTACTTGCTCAGAGGAGTCGAGACCGGACACGCCGGCAGGTGAACCCACTCGAACAGAGTGATACCGGGCGTGTACCTGCCCTCTTGCGCGGTCGGTGGGTCGACTCAGTTGTAGGGGCAGTTGCTGCGGTACTGGGCCACCCCGTCGCCGCTGGGGCCGGGGCAGAGGAACCGGGTGTAGCGGGTGTCGCCGTCGACGAACCGCTTCACCCAGGAGACGGCCAGGGTGCTGACGAGGGGGGTCGGTCCGGTGAAGGTGAGGTGGTCGGCGCCGCTGAGTTCGGCGTAGGCCTTGTGGGTCGAGTTCGACAGGCCCTGGTACATCGGGATGGCGAAGTTGCCGACGGGAGCTGTCTTGTCCTTGCTGCCGCCCACGAGCATGGTCGGGACCTCCACGCCCGACCAGTTGCTCACCACGGACCAGGGAGCCATGGCGAACGCCGCCTTCAGGGAGGGGGTGGAGCGGGCGGCGAAGAGCGCGCCGCCGCCACCGAGCGAGTGGCCCGCCACGGCCAGCCTGCTGGTGTCCGCGCGGCGCCGGACCTCGGCGGGTGCCTGGGTGGTGAGGTATTCCAGCGCGGCCTGCAGTTGACTGCCGCGTTCCGGGGCGTTGTCGTCGGTCGCGACGTTGGAGATCGCCATGGTCACGAACCCGTGGGTGGCGAGCCGCCGGGCGAGCCACCCGACCGACGCCTGGACCGAGCCGCCACCGGGGCTGATCGCCACGACACCGAACGTGCCTTGACCGGTGTCCCTGGGGTGGAAGATGCGCCCGCCGCCGAAGCGCGGACCGTCCTCGGTGGAGACGTCGATGTAGGAGATCGAGAACGGTCCGACCCCGCTGACACTGGCGGCGGTGGGCGCCGGGCCGCGCTGGTACGGGTTCGACGTCACCGCCACCGAGGGGTTCGAGGCCGCGGAAGCAGCCGTTGTGGCGCCTGTGATCGAGGTGAGGGACAGGATCGCTGCGGCTGCCAGAGTTCGGAACGCATGTGCGGGCACGGGATTCCTCCGACCGTTGAAGTCCGTTTGGGACGGTTGTGATTCTTGGTCGCCCGGCGGTGGGGGACAAGTGGGGAGGCTCGCAGTCGTGGGGAAGTCTGGGCGAACAGACGATGAAGGGCGTTTTCGTTCTTACGCTTCGCGGTGGCTGATGCGTTGTTCTGCGGATGCAGTCACAGGACAGTACGTACTCGCGCGCATCGATCACGCGGTGGCGCTGACTTTTCGACCCACGGGTCGGGAACCACCCACCCGGGTGGACGCCGCGCCTCGTTGTCCTGTGGGACGGGCGGTTGGCCAGCAGGCGAAGCGGTGCGGCGAAGTGGCGCGCGGACTCCGCTCGACGCCCCCGCCGGAGGTGGGTTCAGCGAACCGGTGGCCGGCTCTCGGGCACCGCGTCGGTGCTCACCACGCACCGCACGGTTTGGCCCGTCCGCTCGACGTGCTCGGAATCGGCGTGGTCGGTGGGCCTGCGCGACGGTGTGCCCACCAGGCCGCCGACGCAGGTCGCCGCCGGGGTGGTCCGCGCGGGGGTGTCAGCCGGTCGGTTCCCCGGTGTCCTCGGACGGCGGCGCGGGGACGGGTTCCGGCTCAACCGTCGTCGGGTCGGACTCGACCGTCGTCGGGCCCGGCTCCGCGGTCACCACCGGTGGAACTGCCTGCTCGGTGCGGGCGACGGCGGGGATGCCCAGCCGTTCGGACAGGTAGGCGGTGGTGAAGACGAGCGCGTCGCCGTCGAGCAGGTGCACCACCGGGCGGTGCCCGGTGCTGGCCGCGACGCTGGCCACGAGGGTGTCGGCGCGGTCGCGGGCGGCGACGAGGCCGCCCTCGACTCGATCACCCGCCCGCTGGCCGTCGCAGGTCACCGTGACTGTCCATCCGTTCTCCACGGTCGTGTAGTCGGCGTAGATGGGTTGCTGCACGCGACCTCCTCGATCTTCCTGGTCTGCTGCTCACCGGGGAGACAAGCCCAGCGGGCTCCGATTACGGCGTTTTGACGTGGGTCACACGGTGAAGACCCGATCGGGGCAACCCCGTGCCGGAGTCCGAGGACCGCCGCCTCATCCGGATGGCGGAACGACCTCGAAGGCGAGGAGGCGCGGCTCGACCGCAACGGCTCCACCCCGAGGGGCTCGCCACCTCCCGCTCGGTCTGTGTCGGTGGTGCTGTGGCGACCGTTTTTCGCCCTCATCGCGACCGGAATCCGATTCATGTAGGCCAGGGTGGACGATCCGGACCCCGGCTGCTGACCCTAACGACTGTTAGGTTACGTTGTCGTGGCGGGGTGGACAAATCTCGCATCTCGCGATGTGCGAACAACCGTGACAGGCGAGGTCGCCGCGACACGAGCAGGCCCCGCCGTCGGTGTGTCGAAGAGACGGTCGAACTGCTCGCCCGCTGGCGGGCAGGCGCACCGGGGCGACGCAAGTCCGGCGCTCGGCCAGGTATGGAGGCTCCTCCTGCGGGGAGTTGCCGGGTTCTTGCCCACGGCGCCCCGGTGCTGTGAAAAGCTCACGGCATGAAGAAGGCACTGGGGCGTCTGGGCGCCATCACCGTCATCGCCGGTTCACTCCTCGGGTTCGCGGCGGGCACCGCTTCCGCGGGGAACCCGGAGTACATCCGCAGCTACCAGCGGCAGGCCGACTGCGAGCGCGCCGCGGACGAGATCCGCAGCGGGGCCGACCTCGCCGCGTACTGCACCTGGGACCAGGGGCACACCGAGTGGGACCTGTGGGTCCTCTCGCTCTGAGCTGAACCCGAGTCCGCACCCGAGGTGCTGCTCCCCGGTCGCTTCGACCGGGGAGCAGCACCTTTTTTGTGGTGCCCCCGGCTGCCCGTTCAGCGACACCGCCGCCTGCCAGGCGCGCACCGCGACACTCCCGACTCCCACCTCCACGCCGAGCGGCATTGCCATGGTCGTGGACCCCGGCAGGCCTCGCCCACGGTCTACTCGGAACTCGTGGGCGAGGCGGAGTCGTCGTGTCGGTGAGCCCGTGGGGTCGACGCCGAAAAACCTGCCTGGGTCACAGCCGCGGTCGCGGCGGACCTGTTGCCCGGTCAGACCTCTCGTGGGTCCACGACGCCGAGGTCCTGGACGAGTTCGAACGCCTCGCACCGGGTGGCGACCAGTGAGCTGATGGTGCGGTCGTCCGCCACGCGCCACCGACTCTGCGCGATGCGCCAGGAGGCGAGGAAGACGCCGACCCGCATGTGGGTGACCAGGCTGTCCGGTGTGCCGTTGGCGACGACCCGGCCCAGGATCGTGGTCTCCATCTCGACGCAGTGGTCGAAGCTGTGCTTGGCCAGCGCCATGCTGCCCGCCGCGAGGTCCAGGGAGGCGGCGAAGTCTTCGGCCCACTGCTCACCCGCGGTGCGCAGCACGTGGTCCAGCGGGTCGTTGAGGTCTGCCATGGACGAGGCGTCGGCGGGCAGCTCCGCCAGGTAGCGGTCCCACAACTCGACCTCGGGGGCGAGGAACACCGACTGCTTTTCCGGGAAGTACCGGAAGAACGTGCTGGTGCCCACGCGGGCGTGCCTGCAGATCTGGGCGACGGTCGTGGCGTCGTAGCCCGCGACCGAGGCCAGCTCGCGCGCCGAGCGCACCAGCTGCTGCTTGACCTCGGCTTTCTTGATGTCACGAAGCGTTTCCGCCTGTGGTTCCGCGGGAGTTGCGCCAGCCATGGGAGAGATCGTAGCATGACCCAAGTGGTAGTGACTCCCAAAAGGGACCAACCATCAGTTGGTTGCTGAACCCTTGTGGTAGTTGTTGCCACCAGGTTAGGGTCCGGCTGTACGGAGCGGGGGAGTTCGAATCATGTGCGGCGACCGCATGCGGGCGTTGACGGCGGACGGTGCGGGGGAGCTCGTGCCCGCCGAGGTCGAACGCCCCGTGGTGGGGGCGAACCAGGTGCTCGTCGCCGTACGGGCCTCCTCGGCGAACTTCGGCGAGATCATGGACGTCGTGCCCACGGCACCGCACGGGTTCGTGCCCGGCTGGGAAGCTGTCGGGACGGTGCTGGAAACCGGGTGCGGCACCACGCGGCTGCGGCCCGGCGACCTGGTCGCCACGCTCGGGTTCGCGGGTGGCTGGGCCGAGTACCGGGTGGTGGACGAGGAGCTCGCCTTCCGCCTGCCGTCGGACAGTTCGCCCGCCGCGATGGCGGTCGTCGGGGTCGCGGGTGGCACCGCGATCCGGGCGATCCGCCGACTGGGGTCGACGCTGGGCGTGCGGGTCATGGTCACCGGCGCGGCTTCCGCCGTCGGCTTTTTCACCATTCAACTGCTGGCCAAGGCGGGAGCGTGCGTTGTCGCGGTCGATCCCAAAGTCGAACGGCACTCGCGGCACCGTGAACTCGGCGCGGCAGAGACGCTCGTCACGCCTGAAGAAAATGGTGAACCCCTCGGTGCGGTAGTCGATACAGTCGGAGGCAGCGTTCTTGTTCACGCATTCCGGCAACTGAGGGCGCACGGCCGGTTGATCGCAGTGGGTCATACCGCGCGTGAACAGGAAACGTTCCAAGTAGGGGACTTGGAAGGGGGTTCCGGAAGGCATGGTCGGGTCATCGAGACCATGCACCTGCTGCAGGATGACCTGCGGCGCACGTTGGTCGACGACATCGAGTGGCTGGCTCGGCTGGTCAACGACGGGGACGTCCTCATTCCGGACACCGTCGTGCGGGGGTTCTCCTCCTTCGCGTCGTCGGCAACATTGAAATCTCGTTCAGGCGGTTGGGTGAAGACCGTCCTGGAACTGTGACACAGTAAAAAACCGCCCTCTCGAGCGGCGCTGGACGCTGCCCAAAAGGGCTTTCTTTGGGGGAAAGCAATGGAAAGCAAAATCAGTGACGAAATGGTCAAGCGGGTCACCCTGGACATCGTCGTCGACGAGTTGGAACTCGACGTCGAGGCCGACGAAGTCAACCTGACCGCGGACCTGGTCGACGAGTACGAGGCCGATTCGCTCGGCCTGATCCAGGTCCTCGCGCGGGTGAACAAGGAACTGGCGATCCGCCTGCCCCGCGAGGAGGCGGTCGACCTGCGCACCGTGGACGCGCTGGTCCGCCGGATCATCCAGATCCGGGACGGCGAGGGGGCCGTCAATGCCGGTTGAGCCCCGCCGGGTGGTCGTCACCGGCATCGGCTGCGTCAGCAGCATCGGCACCGGGGTGGACAGCTTCACCGAGAGCATCAAGCTCGGCCGCAGCGGGGTCTCCGAGCTCCGCGCGTTCGACAGCGGCGACTTCAGCGCCCACCTGGGCGGTGAGGTCCACGACTTCGCGCCCGAGGCGATCGTGCGCACGATCGACCCGGCCGACTGGGGGCGGACCGCGCAATTCGCGGCCGCGGCCGCCCGGCTGGCCGCGCAGGACGCGGGCATCGAGCTGACCGACGAGCTCCGGCTGACCGCCGGGGCGATCATCGGCACGACCAACGGCGAGGCCCCCACGGTCGACACGCTGACCCGCCAGTGGCTGGAACGGGGCCCGGGGCTGATGGACGCGGACCTGGTCAGCCTGCTGCCCGCGGGCAACATCGCGGCCGCGGTCTCGGCTGAACTCGGCCTCCACGGCGAGACGCTGACCATCCCCACGGCGTGCTCGGCGGCCAACTACGCCATCGGCAGCGCCAACGACAAGATCGCCTCGAGGGAGGCGGACATCATGTTCGCCGGCGGTGCCGACAGCGTGAACCGGTTCACGCACGCGGGCTTCCTGAGCCTCGGCGCCATCGCCGACGGCGTGGGCAGGCCGTTCGACCGCAACCGCACGGGCATCGTCACGGCGGAGGGCGGCGCGGTGCTCATGCTCGAGGAACTGGGCCACGCCCGGCGCCGTGGTGCGCGCATCTACGCCGAACTGCTCGGCTACGGCCTCTCCTGCGACGCCCACCACATCGTGCACCCGGACGCGGACAGCATCGCCGACTGCATCCGGCGGGCCCACGCCCACTCCGGGATCGACGCGAGCAGCGTCGACTACATCTCCGCGCACGGCACGGGCACGCCGACCAACGACATCACCGAGGTCACCGCCACCCGCAGCGTCTTCGGTGCCGCGCACCCGCCGATGAGCTCCATCAAGTCGATGCTGGGGCACACGATGGGGGCGGCCAGCGGGTTCGGCGCGATCGCCTGCTGCAAGGCGATCGAGGAGTCGTTCCTGCCGCCGACGATCAACCTCGACGAGGTCGACCCGGCGCTCGGCCCGGACATCGACTTCGTGGCGGGGCGATCCCGGAGCGCGACCGTGGAGGTCGCCCAGAACCACGGGTTCGCCTTCGGTGGGAACAACGCCATCACGATCTTCGGGGCGGTCCGCGACCGCACCGGGGCCGCCGCTGTGGGGGAGGGGGCGCGATGAGCGCGATCGACGAACTGCGGATCACCGGCATCTCCGTGCTGTCCGTGGCGGGTGAGGGCATGGAGGTGCTGCGGGAACGGCTGGCCGCGCCCGCAGCGGACGAACTGCCGGACAACCCGCCGCCGCCCGGTGACGCCGGGGACTACGCGGGCATCCCCGGGCGGGTCTCGGCCGTGCCGTCGTTCGACATCACCGACTTCGTGCCCAAGAAGGGGACGAAGAACATCGACCGCACCACCGCGCTCGGCCTCGCGGCGGCCTCGCGGCTCAAGCAGGCGCTGTCGCGCAGGGCGCACATCACCGAGGAGTCCTGGCGGAGCACCGGGGTCGCGATGGGCAGCATGTCCGGCAGCGTCCGCAGCAGTATCGAGCTGGACTCCCGGGTGATCGAGGGGGCGGGCATCGACCTGGTCAACCCGGCCCAGTTCCCCAACACCACGATGAACTGCTGCGCCAGCCAGATCGCCATCTGGCACACCTTCCGCGGTCCGAACTCGACCCTGGCCAACGGCAGCCTCAGCGCCGTCTCGGCACTGCAGTACGCGGCCCGGCTGATCCGCCGCGGCCACGGGCAGCGGATGTTGGTGGGCGGGGTGGAGGAGCTGTCCTCGCACACGGCGTGGGGCATCCGCTCGAAGAAGGTCGTGCACGACACCGTGGTCGTCGGCGAGGCCGCGGCGGTGTTCGCGCTCGAACCCGGGGGTCTGAGCGACGCGCCCGCGCTGGCCACGGTCCCGGCCTGCGCGGTGGGCTTCGCCCCCGACCGCACCGGGGCCGGGTTCACCGAGGCACTGCGCCGGGTGGTCGCCGGGGTGCTCCGGCAGTCCGGGGCGGGTGCCGTCGACCTGGTCCTGCCCGGCGCCGAGGGCACCGTGCTGGGCGAGGCCGAGCACGCGGCGCTCACCGACCTGTCCGCCCGCAGGGTGGACGTGCGCGGGGCACTCGGGGAGTGCGGCAGCGCGACCGGTGCCCTGCAGGTCGCCGCCGCGCTGGCCCTGGGCGAGCCCGGTTCCACGGCGCTGATCACCGGGCTCGACGTCTCCGGTGCGGTCGGCGCGGCGGTGCTGCGGATCGGGGCGGCGTCGTGAGCGCCCGGGTCCTGGTCGTCGGGGCGGGGCCCGCCGGTCTGTCCGCGGCGATCTCGTTGCTGCTGCGGGGGGTGCCGGTCACGGTGGTGGACAAGGCCGCCGCGCCGCACACGCACCCGAAGGCCGTGGTGCTCTGGCCGCGCGCGCTGGAGGTCTTCGAGCGCCTCGGCGTCGCGGAGGCGCTGGTGGCGGGCGGGCACCCGCTCACCAGCCAGCACTACCACTCCAACGGCACCCGCGTGGCCAGCCTGACCTTCCGGATGCTCCGGCACACCAAGTACCGGTACGCGCTGGCCATCCCGCAGCACGTGACCGAGCGCGTGCTGCGGGAGCGCCTGACCGGACTCGGCGGCACCATCCGCGCCAACACCGAGTTGACCGCGCTGCGGCAGGACGCGACCGCGGTGACCGCGACGCTGACCGACCTGAGCACCGGCGAGCACACCGAGGAGGTCCACGACTGGGTGATCGGCGCGGACGGGGTGCGCAGCGCCGTCCGCACCGCCATCGGCGTCGAGTTCACCGGCCAGACCTACGAGCAGACCTTCCTGCTGTCCGACGGCCCGTGCGAGACGGACCTGGCCACCGACGCGGCGCACTACTTCATGACCGACACCGGCGTGCTGGTGGTGGTGCCGCTGCCGGGCGGGCAGTGGCGCGCCTTCATCAGCGCGCCCCGGGAGATCCCCGAGGGCGAGGCGCTCGCGGCGACGGTGGAGCGCGTGACGGCCGCGCGCTCCCCGGTCCCGGTGCGCTTCCTCGACGGCCACACCGCCGGGCGGTTCCGGATCCACCGCAGGGCGGCGGAGCAGGTGTGGCGGGGGCGGGTGTTCCTCGTCGGGGACGCCGCGCACGCGCACAGCCCGGCGGGCGCGCAGGGCATCAACACCGGTGTGGAGGACGCGACCAGCCTGGCGTGGCGCCTGGCCGGGGTCTGCCTGGGCTCGTCGTCCGCCGCGGACAGCGGTCGGGTCTTCGCCGAGTGGGCGGCCGAACGCCACCAGGTGGTGCGGAACGTGCTGCGCGACACCGACCTGCAGACCCGCCTGTGGGGGGTGCGCGGCCTGCGCCGCCGCCTGCGGGACCTGGTGCTCTCCGGGGCCGAGCGCACGACGCTGCTCGACCGGGTGGTCACCCCCCGGCAGACCCAGATCGACCAGCGGTACCGGACGGCGCCCGGCCGGGCCAGGCCGGTGTCGGCGGGGGTGCTCCGCAGCCATGCCCGGCTGCCCAACGTGGCGATCCCGACGACCGCCACCGGCACCGCACACCTGCACGACTTCCTGTCGATGGCCGGGCCGGTCTCCCTGCGCTTCGACCCGGTGGGCACACCGGGTCGGCGCACGGAGGTGCGGCGCTCGACCGACCCGGAGACGGGGTTCGACGTGGTGTCCCTGACCGGACCGGCGCTGCGGTCCGCGCTGGGCATCAGCAGGCGCGTCGCCTGCCTCGTGCGCCCGGACGGCATCGTGGCCGCGGTCGCGTCGCACACCGCTCTCGAAACCGAGGGGGAGGTCCTCCGATGACCACGTCCACCATCCGCACCTCGCAGGACCTGGTGCACCGGGCGAACCCGAGGGAGATCCTGGTCTCCCCGCCGAGCCGGGGCGCCGGGCGCCGCTACCACAGCACCACGGTCACCACCGACATCAGCCCGTACTACCTGGACCACCCGGCCCGGCACCGGCTGGACCTGCTGCTGATGACCGAGGCGTGCCGCCAGGCGGCACTGAGCGCGGCCCACCTGTTCGAGGGGCTGCCACTCGGGGTGGCCGCCTTCTTCAACTTCATCGACGTCCGGCTGAGCAACGTCGACGAGCTGGTGAACTCGGCCAGCGAACTGCTGATCACCACGACCGTGCAGGAGATGAAGCTGCGCGGCGACGGTTCGCCGAAGCAGATCGTCTACTCCCAGGAGGCCGCGGTCGCGGGTTCGGACACCACCGTGCTGCGCGCCCGGATGGCGGTGCAGGGCGTGACCAAGGGACGCTACGAGGACCTGCGGGCCTACCAGCGCAACGGCTCCGCGGCACCGTCCACGGCGGACCTGCGCGCCACCGCCCGGCGCCACGACGACCTGACCGAGCCCGATCGGGTCGGCCGCACCCAGACGGCCAACGTCGTGCTGGCCGGGCTGCGGCACACCGACAGCGGCGCCACCGCGATCCTCGACGCCGACCTGGGCAACGCCAGCCTGTTCGACCACGACTACGACCACTACCCGGCGATGGTGCTCATCGAGGCGGGCAGGCAGCTCGCCCTGGCGAGCACCGGCCGCGCGGTGGACTGGGTGATCACCGGCTGCCACGCCGAGTTCCCGCAGTTCGCCGAACTCGACACGCAGACGGTGCTGGTCGCCCGCCGCGACGGCGACCAGGTCGAGGTCCGCTGCCGCCAGGACGGCCTGGTGGTCACCGACATGCGGTTCGAGCTGACCCCGATGGCGAGCAGGCGATGAGGCGCCTCGCGGTCTGGAGCGACTTCCGGGGTGTGTACACCCCGCCGCTGGCCGAGGGCGTGCGGCGATTCTGCGCGGGCACCGCCCACACCCCCGCGCAGGTCGTCGAGTGCCTGCGCGCGATCGCCGCCCGCCACGGCTGCCCGGACGGGATGGCGGTGCTCGACTCCGGTGTCCTGGACGAGCGGAGCTGGACCCGGGAGATCGAGCGCGAGCTGGTGGAGCGGTTCGACGTCACCGCCGACCTGTCCGGCTTCGCCGCCCGCTGGTGGAGCGACCAGCGGGTGGACCGGGCCTGGGTGGCCGCCCTGCGCCGCTGGCGGGGGGCCGGGGTGTTCGTCGGCCTGCTGTCCAACCTGCCGGTGGAGTGGAAGGGGTACCTGGCCACCTTCCCCGGTGTCGCGGACACCTTCGACGCCGTGCTGCTCTCCTGCGACGTCGGCACCCGCAAGCCCGACGCCGAGATGTTCCGCCTCGCCGCCGCCCGCTCCGGCCTCGACCCCCGGTCCACCGTGCTCGTCGACGACCTGGTCGAGAACGTGGCGGGCGCCCGGCGGGCGGGCTGGCTCGGCGTGGTGTCCGGCGGCGAATCGACCCGAGCCGCGATAGCGCTCGTGGACCGCATGGTCAGCGGCGAAGCGGCGATCAGCGAAGGAGTGTCGCGATGAGTTCGCGATCGGCATTTGTGACCGGGGCCAACCGCGGGATCGGCGCGGCGATCGCCAGGGACCTGGTCGAGCGCGGCCACCGCGTGGTCGGCACCCACCGCGGCACCGGGCCCGAGGTGGACGGCGTCTCGTTCGTGCGCTGCGACGTCCGCGACCCGGAGTCGGTGGCCGCGGCGGTGCGCGAGGCCCGCGAGGTCGTCGGGGAGATCGACATCGTCGTCAGCAGCGCGGGCGTCACCCGGGACGGGCTGCTGATGGCGCAGACCCCGGACGAGGTCTCCGGGGTGCTGGACACCAACCTGGCGGGCGCCTTCAACGTGGTGCGCGAGGCCGTGTCCGACATGGTCACCAACAAGTGGGGCCGGATCGTGTTCGTCTCCTCGGTCATGGGCCTGTGGGGCTCGCCGGGACAGAGCACCTACTCCGCGTCCAAGAGCGGCCTGGTCGGCCTGGCCCGCTCCCTGGCCTGGGAGCTCGGCCGCAAGCGCGTGACCGCCAACGTGGTCCTGCCCGGCCTCATCGAGACCGACATGATCGCCGGGCTGGCCGACCGCAGGCGCGAGCAGGTCATCGCCCAGACCCCGCTGCGCCGCACCGGCACCCCCGAGGAGGTGGCCGCGCTGGTCGGCTTCCTGGTCTCGGAGGAGGCCGGGTTCATCACCGGTGCCTCGGTGCCCATCAGCGGCGGCGTCGGGATGGGCCTGTGAGCGGTCCAGGCGCCCGGGCGGGCAAGGAAAATTCGATCCCAGTGAGAGGAAGTGCAGTGATGGGTGCCGTTCAGGTGAACCCGTTCTACCCGTGGCGCGAGGAGTACGCGACGCTCCCGGTGCAGACCCGCACCGGTGTGGCAGCCTCGATCGGCCTGCTGAAGGTGGGTGACCCCAACGCCTCGACCGTGGTGCTGTTCCTCGGCGGCAAGGAGGGCGCGGCAGCGGGCTTCACCGCGCTGGGCCGCAGCATCGCGGCGGTCACGCCCGGCGTGCAGTTCTGGGCCCTGGACCGGCGCGAGGTGTTCCTCACCGACACCAGCAAGGCGGACGCGCCCCTGGACGAGGCCCTCGACTACTACCTCGGCGGCCACTACCGGCAGCCCGACCAGGCCCACTTCGGCGAGTACGCGGAGTGGGGCCTGCGGAGCCTGCTGGAGGACGTCCGGGTGGCGGTCGAGGCGGCCGCCGAGGGCGGGCGCAGGGTCCTGCTCGGCGGGCACTCGGTGGGCGCGGCCGAAGCCGTGCACTACGCGGCCTGGGACTTCGACGGCGTCGGCGGCCACCGGAGCATCGACGGGCTGGTCCTCGTGGACGGCGGGGTGCGCAACGCCTTCCGCGGCGCGGGCATGGAGTTCGGCATCGACCTCGCCACCGCCACCGGCTGGCTGGGCGGCATCCGGGCGGGCGGGGTGTTCGAGACCGACACCTCGACCTCCGC
The DNA here is from genome assembly GCF_021056305.1 of Actinokineospora sp. PR83. Classification (NCBI taxonomy): domain Bacteria; kingdom Bacillati; phylum Actinomycetota; class Actinomycetes; order Pseudonocardiales; family Pseudonocardiaceae; genus Actinokineospora; species Actinokineospora sp. PR83. The sequence goes on along the minus strand of NZ_JAJCXD010000041.1, from coordinate 54,392 downwards.
CACCCTCGGCTTCGACGGGCCGCCGGAGTCCACCGCCCTGTTCTGCAAGCTGGCCGCCCGCGCGGTGCTGGAGCGACCCACCGAGGTCTCGCCGCTGGCCGCCCGGCTGCCCGCGCGCTACCCGGTGCCGGACGCGGCCACCAACCACGAGGTCTTCGCCGCGCTGACGTGCATGGCCAACGCCAAGCCCGGCCACGGTGTCACCGCAGGCCACTTCGAGGACGGCGCGTGGGTGCAGACCGGCCCGACCCGCCTCGGTGTCGTCGCGCACGCCCACTCGCTCGGCGCCGGCGCCTTCCAGTGGTACACGATGAACCGCCTGCTGCTGGACCTCATCGCGGCGGACTCGTTGGAGCAGAACGAAATCACCGAACTGCTCGACCTGCGTGCCGTCCACGCCGGGGAGATCGGCGTGCCGGTGCTGGCCTACGCTTCCGCCTTCACCAACGGCTCCGCGCTGCAGGCCGCGAAGCAGCTCGCCGACTCCTCGGCCATCACCCGGCTGGACCTCGTGGAGGACAAGGCGCTGAGCCACCACGACGCCCTGTTCGCCGACCTGCCCGCCAACTCGCTCGTGCACGCCGTCGCGGCCTTCGCGGGCTCGCTCGACCGATAGTCCGAGAACCCCGAAGACAGGAGCCAACAGTGAGCAGCACGGAGTCCGTCCCGCGCCCGGGCGCGGGCGACGCGGCCCGCGCGCACCGCACACCACCCTGGCTGGTGCTCGCGGTCGCCGCGGTGGCCGTCGTGATCGTCCCGCTCGGCGTCAGCGGCACGCCGATCCTGCTACCCGGCATCGGGTCCGAGCTGGGCGGCGGCCTCGCCCAGCTCCAGTGGGTGGTCAACGCCTACAACGTGGCCGCGGCAGCCACCATGCTCGCCACCGGTGTGCTCGCCGACCGGTACGGCAGGCGCCGGGCGTTCCGGCTCGGCGCCGGGCTGTACCTCGCCTCGCTGGTGGTCACCGTCCTCGCCCAGGACACACTGGTGATCGACATCGCCAGGGGCGCGGCCGGGGTCGGCGCCGGGGCGATCGTGACCTCGATGACCGCCATCGTGGCCAACGAGTTCGCGGGCCCGGCCCGCGCCAAGGCGTTCGGCCTGGTCGGCGTGGTGATCGGCGCCGGGCTCGCGCTCGGGCCGAGCATCGGCGGCGCGGTCGCGCAGGTCTGGGGCTGGCGGGCGGTGTTCACCCTGCACGCCGTGATCGTGGCGCTGGGCCTGCTGGGTTCCCTGGTGCTGAGCGAATCCCGGAACCGGGGCGGCAGCCGGTTCGACTTCCTCGGCGCCGGGCTGTTCACCGCGGCGCTGGTGCTGCTGACCGTCGGCACGATCGAGGGCCCGCAGTCGGGGTGGGGGAGCCCTCGCACGATCGCCCTGTTCGCGGGCGCGGTGCTGGCCTTCGCGCTGTTCGTGCTGCACGAGCGGCGCACCGCCAACCCGATGTTCGACCTGGGGCTGTTCGCCGACCGCCAGTTCCTGACGGTGAACCTGGTCAACATCGAGTTCGCGTTCGGCTTCATCGGCCTGCTGCTGTTGCTGCCCGCCTTCCTCGGCAGCGTCGGCGGCCTCGGGGACGGGCCCACCGGCCTGCGGATACTGCTGCTGACCGTGCCGATCTTCCTGGTGCCCATGGTGTCCGGCAGGCTCAGCGCCGCGGGCGTCCCGCTGCGGGTGATCCTGGCGGGCGGGCTGGCGCTGATCGGCGTCGGCGCGTTCGGCCTCACCTTCGTCGTCGCGGACAGCGCGCTGTGGGTGCTGGCCATCCCGCTGGTCGTGACCGGTGCCGGGGTCGGTGTGCTCAACGGCGTGATGGACGGCGCCGCAGTCTCCTCCGTGCCGAACACCTCCGCGGGCATGGCCGCGGGCATGTTCAACACCATCCGGCTCGCCGCGGAGTCCCTCGCCTCGGTGGTCGTGGTCGCACTGGTCGCCTCGTTCGTCCACACCCGGCTCACCGAGGCGGCCCTGCCCGCGGACCTGTCCGCCACCGAGGCCGCGGACAAGCTGGCCGCCGGTGACGTGGAGCAGCTCTTCTCCCGGTTCCCGAACCTGGTCCCCTCACTCGAGGAGGCGCACGCCTCGGCTTTCCACCAGGTGATGTGGATTTCCGTGGTGGTGGCCGCGGTGTCCGTGGTGGCGGTGCTGGTGCTGCTCGGCAAGCAGGGGAGCAAGCGGTGACCGCGTCCCGGCGGCTGCCGCTGATCGCGGTGGACGCGGTCGACCCGGCCGAGGGCGGGTTCGTCGGGCGCAAGCACGTGCGCGCCGGGGAACCCTGCCTGGCGGGTCACTTCCCCTCGCTGGCGGTCTACCCGGGGGTGTTCCTGATCGAGGGGGTGCAGCAGGCACTGGAGCTGCACCTGGACGGAGTGCCCGGCGGGGTCGAGCTGGCCTCGGTCGAGTCGGCCCGGTTCAGCAGGCCGGTGTTGGCCGGGGACGAGGTGCTGCTCGCCACCCGGGTCACCGGCGAGCGCCCGCTGCTGTCCACCTCGACCACCTGCACCGTCGATGGCGCGACGTGTGCCCGGATCACCGCGACCTGGCGGTGCGCGGGATGACCGGGTACCCGGACCCGGCCGACCTGCTGCCGTACGGGCACCCGGCGTTGCAGGTCGACCGGATCACCGACCACCGCCCCGGCGCGCTGACCGCGGTGAAAGCCGTGTCCCAGCACGAACTGGGCGGCCACCTCGGTTCGGCGCGCCCCGCCCACCTGCCCTCGACCCTGGTGCTGGAGTCCTTCCTCCAGGCGTGCGGGCTGCTGGTGGTGCTCGACGCCGGGGACGGCGCGCGGGGCAGGCTGCTCGTGTTCGGGTCCGCGCGCAACGTGCGCTTCGACGGCGCGGTGGGGGCGGGCGAACTCCTGGTCCACTCGGTGGAACTGGTCGACGCGGACGAGGACACCGCGGTGTTCTCCGGCGCCTCCCGCACCGGCGACGGCCGTGCCGTGCTCGCCGTGGAGCGCGCGATCACCCTGCTCCGGCCCGCCGGGGCCCTGGACCGATGAAAGCGAGAAGACCGTGTACGACCACGTGATCACGGTGCCCGGCCAGGGTTCGCACCGGCCCGGCATGCTCGACTCCTGGCTGGACGGGGCCCCGGGGGCGCACGACCGGCTCGCCGAGTGGTCGGAGATCGCCGGGCTCGACCTGCTCGCGGCGGGCCGCGACGCCGCCGCGATGGCCGACACCGCCGTCGCGCAGCCCCTGATCACCGCCGCGGCGCTGCTGTCGCTGGCGCGCCTGCGCGACCGGCTCGACCTCGACCCCGGCCGGGTGCTCTTCGCCGGGCACTCGGTCGGCGAACTGGCCGCGGCCGCGGGGGCGGGCTGCCTGACCCCCGAGGCCGCGATCGCCCTGGCCCGGGCCCGCGGCCAGGCCATGTCGGCGGCCTGCCACGCGGCCCCGACTGGGATGGCTGCGGTCGTGCCCACCAAGCGGGACGGCGCGTCGGACGAGGTGATCGTCACCGAGGTGCTCGCGGCGGGCCTGTCCGTGGCCAACCGCAACGGCAGCCACCAGTTCGTGGCGGCGGGCCCGCTGGCGGCACTGGAGGTCTTCACCGCGAACCCGCCCCGGGGCACCCGGGTGCTCAGGCTGGAGGTGGCGGGTGCGTTCCACACCGGGGCGATGGCCTCGGCGCAGGAGCGGTTCGCCCGAGCCGTGACCGAGGTCCCGTTCCGGGAGCCGGACTCGGCGATGCTGGGCAACGGCGACGGCGCACTGGTGGCGGGCCCGGCCGACCTCCGAGCGCGCCTGGTGGCGCAGCTCACCGCGCCGGTGCGGTGGGACCTGTGCTCGGCCTCGATCGCCGAGCACGCCGCCGAGCACGCACCGCACATCGAACTGGCCCCCGCGGGACCCTTGACCAAGCTGGTCGAGCGCGCCCGCCCGGGGGTGCGGGCGTTCGCCCTGCGCGCGGCGCAGGACGTGGACCGCGTGGCCGCCCTCGTCGGCAGTGGTGCCTGATGACGCGCCCGGTGGTGCCCGACAGCCACGAGGACCTGCTGACCCGACCGCTGTTCTGCCACCTCGGCACCGTGCGCCACGACGGCGCTCCCCAGGTCAACCCCATGTGGGTGCTGTGGGAGGACGGCGACCTGTCCTTCACCACGTCGACCACCCGGGTGAAGTACCACAACCTCCAGCGCGACAACCGGGTCTCGGTCTCGCTCAACGATCCCGAACAGCCCTACCGCTTCCTGGAGGTGCGGGGCCGGGTGCACCGGATCGTGCCCGACCCCGACGGGGTGTTCTTCCGGCGCCTGGCCACCCGCTACGGCCGCGAACTCCACGGCACCCTCCCCCCGGATGTGGCGACCCGGGTGCGCCTGGTCATCCGCCCGGAAGTCGCCCGCTGGCAATGAGCGCTGCCCGGTGGGGCCCACCCCGGTCGAAGTGGCCTGGCGGGGCGGTGGTTCCCTGCTCGGGGGTGCCTTCGCGTTCAGACGTGCGCGCGACCGAGGAACCACCGGGTCCACAGACCGCAGAGCTTCACTCGTTCGAGTGGACCGACATCGATCGGCTGTGCTGCCACGCGGGAGGGGAGCACGATCCGGACAACGGGCACCAGCCCGGATGCCGGGGATGACCGCGCCTGGTTGGGACACTCCCGGCGGATGACGACAGGGAGGTCGTGATGAGGATGCCGACGATCGGCGGAGGAAACCGGATCAGACGTCTTCGCCCGCTCGCCGCCGTGGCGGCGATGGTGGTGGTGACGGCGGGCGCGGTGGTGGGCGCCACGCCCGCCGTGGCGGCGCAGGGCTGCGGAGGCACCCTGGTGGGCCAGTACGTCTACGGCGACGACAATTTCGCCCAGGTCGACGTGTACCTGGAGAACGGCACCACGAACTGTCTGGTCAACCGCACCCGCGATGGTTCCTGGGGGCAGGCCGCCGGCATGGCGGTGGCAGTGTCGAAGTCCTCGGCCGACATCCCGAGCGCAGGCAGCACCAACCTGTGCTCTGGCTTCACCGACACCGCCACTCGTCAAGCCGACTGCAGCAACTCCTACGCCTACTACGCAGGCCCGGTGCGCATCTACGCCCCGAACTCCTGCATCAGCTTCGGCGCACGAGCCAACACCGGCGGCTGGATCCAGCACGCCAAGTGGGCCAACCGCCACTGTGGCTGACCCACCGGACTTCGGTGTACCGGCCGGGATCGACGAGTCCACCACAGCGCGCCAAGAGCCCGCAGCGGCCACCGGACGACTCGCCGCCGCGCCCTGACGCCGGGTGGTTCACCGCGCGGTGGGCGTGGCGGCAGGCGGTGGTCTCGCAGCGGGGGAGCAGGTTGGAGCAGCGCTCGACCACGTTGCGCAGCTTGTGGAGGTGCGGGTCAAAGGCCGGGGCCAGATCGTCGGCGGTCAGGGCCGGTTGCCCGTCGGGCGGCAGACCAGCAGCCGCAGGTCCACCGGCAGCTCCGTGGTCGCCTGGATCGCGAAGCCTGCCTCGTCCAGCAGCGTCGCGTATTCCGATGAGGTCCGCTCGCGACCGCCGGTGATGGCCATCATCTGCAGGTCCCACGGCTGGGCCAGCGACCGGGTTCCGTCCTCGGGCAGCAGCCGTTCCACCACCAGCAGCGTGCCTCCCTCCGGGCACGCGGTGCGGCAGACCTTCAAGATGCGCACGCAGTCCTCGTCCGACCAGTCGTGCAGTACTCGGGACAGCAGGTAGACCTCGTGTCCGGCGGGCACCTCGGTGAAGAAGTCGCCGGTCACCGAGACCAGCCGTTCCCCTGCCGTCATCGCGGAAGCCACGTGTGAGCGGTCCACCACGATGCCGTTGACCTCTGGATGGGTCCGCAACACCTCGCGCAGCATGGTGCCGTCCCCACCGCCGACGTCCACCACGGTGGTGCCCGGGAGGAAGTCGTGGTTGCGGCCCAGGCTGTCCGCGACCAGTCCGCTGACCGCGGACATGGCCCGGTCGAAGGCGCGGGCGGCGTCCGGGTGCTCGGCGAAGTAGTCGAAGTGCTCGATGCCGAAGGTGGCACCGAACGCACTGGTGCCGGTGCGCACCGCGTGCTCGAAGTGTTCCCAGGCTTCGTAGAACTCCTGGCCGTACAAGGCGGTCAGGTCGCGGAACGGGTTGTCCGCGCACAGCAGCTCCCCGACCGGGCTGAGCGCGTAGGTCTCGTCCTTCCCCGCCTGCACCACACCGATGCCGTGCAGGTAGCGCAGCAGTCGGGCCATGGCCTGGCTGTCCGCGCCCAGGGTGTGCGCCACGTCATCGGCCGTCCTCGGGACCGGGGTGAGCAGGTCGGCGATGCCCCAGCGCGCCATCACGTGCACCGCGCGTGCCGCCCAGTGCCCGGTGAGCAGGTTCAGCAGGGCGTGCGGGGCGGGCACGGTGTCCGCACCACCCAGGTGAGCGGCCAGCAGTTCGCGGTGCCGGCCTGAGCAGAACAGCTCCAGGCGGGCGCCGCCCGGTACGGCGAAGTAGAACACCGTTCGCCCACCAGCCGCCTCGTCCTCCGCCGGGTTGTAACCACCCCCGTCGGCACGCAGACCGAGCCGCTGCATGGCGGTGCTCAACTCGCGCAGCCTGTCGTGGCCGGGGTTGCGGACCCGCAACGCCAAGTGGCTCTCGTTGTCCTCCCGGGCTTCCCGGCGCATCATCGCGGGTTCGGCCTGGGCCTGGGACAGGCAGAAGATCTCCAGGCCCCTCGGGCAGCCCGCCTCCGCGCCGACCGCGAAGTGCTCGATGGTGACGTCCAGTTCCTCGACCGGCCTGCCGAAGCGGCGGGCGAGGCGGTCTCGGACGATCACGCTGGGCACGGTGCTGGTCGGGGTGGCCCCGAGCCCGCCGAGGAGGTCGGCCACCTGGCCGGGCTCGCTGGGGAAAACCAGGGTGGCGGCGTGGTCGAACGCGCAGGACTCGGTCACCAGCCGCAGTGCCCGCGCGTCCGCCCCGGACCCCAGGGCCTCCCGGAGCACCTCGTCCAGGGTGCGGAAGTGGACGCGGTCGAACAGCGCGGTCAGCTTGCGGACATCGGTCTCGGCGAGCATGTCAGTGCCCTTCGGTCTGTGCGGCGGGGCCGACAACGGTCTTGGCGCGCATCAGGAACTCCGCCAGGTAGCCGTCGTGCGGCAGCAGCGGGTCCATCACGTGGGTGGGATGCGCACCCACGTGCAGGTTGCGGATCGTGGGCTCCCGCACCAGGTCGGCGAGCAGGGCCTCGTCCTCGGTGAGCGCGGTGACCACCAGGCTGTCCCGCAGTGGCGCGGTTCCCCGGGCCGGGGTCCACGGCGCCAGCCACACGCACGGGAACGGCAGCTCCAGGTTCAGCCTCGGGTCCTCGGCGCGGTCGAGCAGCACCACGGCGGGCCGCAGCACCGCCCCACCGCCGGGCAGGACCTCGGTCAACGGGCCGTTGGTGAACAGGCGCGCGCCTGCCAGCCGGGAGCGCAGGAACTCCTCCAGTTCCCTCGCCCGCGCCTCCGGGAACGCGGGCAGCACTGCCTCCTCGTGCCCGGGCGGGTACACCGGCAGGGCGGCCAGCCGCGCGGCCAGGGCCTCCGCGACCGGCAGCGGATCACCGTCGACGAGGATCGCGGTGGTGTTGACGCAGGCGGTGCCGCCGAACCCCGCCACGGAGTCGGCCAGCACGTCCAGGTGCTCTCGCCAGTCCGCTGTGGACAGCAGGACCTTGCTGCGGCCCGGGCCCTGCACGAGCACGTCGTCCCGGCCGCCGTAGCGCCGGGCCAGCTCGGCTCCGCCGTAGACCAGGGCCAGGTCGGCCGCGCGGACCAGCTCGTCGGCCACCTCGTGGCCGCTGGGCAGCAACGCCACCTGGTCGGCGAACCCGCTGGCGCGGAGGGCGGCGACCAACCGGGCCGGGGTGATCGGGTCCCGGGTGGACGGCCGGACCGCGACCCGGTAGCCCAGTGCCAGCGCGGTCAGCCACGGGCCGTGGGTGCCGGGGTGGTTGCCCGGTGCCAGCACGCCCAACACCTCACCCCGGCGCGTCCACACGGCCCGGCCGCCGCTGGACCGCAGGCGCTCGGCGATGCCGTGCGGGCGGGCCGCGGCCGCCACCTGCTCGGCGGTGCGCAGGGTGTGGGCCAACGTGTGCGTGGCCATGCGCACCACGGGCAGCGCGATCCCGCTCAGCTCCGCGACCGCGGCCTCGTGCTCCTCGGGCGGCACGCCGTCCACGGCCCCGCCTGCGAACAGCTCGGCCGCCGCGCGCAGCGCAGACAGCCGTTGCGGCGCGGGTGGCGGGGTGGCCACGCGGAGGGCCTCGACGGCCCGCCGGACGTACAGCGGCGGAACCTGGGCGAGCGTGCCGTACTCGGCTCCGGTGACCGTGGTGAGCGGGACCGTTCGGTTGGTCCGGTAGGGGCCCGCAGGCCCCAGTGCGGGGAGGAAAAGGGGCATCAGTAAACGCCCTCGATCACCTTGGTGTCCTGGAAGGCGGCCACCGGGGCGACGTCGGCGACCGAGCAGCCGGGCACCCCGGGCGGGGCGGCGATCCGGGTGGCCAGATCGCGTTCGAGGTTGTTCGGCAACAGCAGGGAGCGGCTGACGTGGTGCATGACCACCTGGCCGCGCTCGCCCTCGGCCACGTCCTCCCCGGTGGCGGGGTCGACCACCGAGAAGGTCATCTGCGGTGCGAACGGGTCGAACACGCACACCGGGTCCCCGGGGGCGGCAGGCCGTTCCATGGCGCCGCCGAGGATCGTGGTGCTGCCGTACATGCCGAAGAGCCCGACCGTGGGCAAGACCTCCTCGCGCAGCAGCTGCCGCGTGTCCGGGTCGAGGCTGGCCCCGCCCCACAGGATCGTGCGCACGTTCGCGGTGACCGCCTCCACCAGCGCGGGCCGCAGGCTCAGGCGTTCCAGCAGCGGCGGGGTGGCGACGAGGACGTCCACGCGCTGGCCGGTCAGGATGGCCTCGGCCTGGTCGAGCAGGTGTTCGGTGTACAGCTCGGCTTCCTCGGTGCGGCCCTCGGCCAGGCAGCGCCGGACCCACCGCGGGTCCAGGTCGATGGTGAACAGGATGCCCTTGCGCCGCCGGACCAGGTCCGCGACGACCCGGCCGAACACGTGCGGCCCACTGGGCGCCAGCGCCAGCCAGTTGCCCGCTTCCGGGAAACCGAGGGCGTCCATGCGCTCACCCACCCAGGGGAGGTAGCTCGCGAACCAGTCGGCGTGCAGGAGCAGCCGTTTCGGGTCGCCGGTGGTCCCACCGCTGTCGTAGGCGCCGATGACGTCCAGATCGCCTCGGTAGCCCCGTGGCACCAGGTCGGCCACCGGGACCGCGCGCAGCTCGTCGACCACGTTCGGGAACAGCCGCAGGTCCTCGTGTGTACGCACGTCGGTCCTCGGGTCGAAACCGAGTCCTGGTAGCCGTTCCAGCCAGAACGGCGAGCCGGTCTCCGGCGCGAAGTGCCAGTCCATCAGCTCGGCGAAGAAGCCGTGAAGGTCCATCCTGTTGTCCTTCCAATACGGTGCGACTACCGATGGGTGGGGTCATCCGGCCGCCTCCGCGGTGCAGGTCAGGCGGATCGCCGCCACCTCGCCGCGGGGCGACCGCACCAGGGCCGAGCACCGCCAGGTCGTGCCGTCTCGCGCCCAGTCCAGGGTTCGTCCCCCGGCGAACACCGGTTCGCCCTCGGCGACCCGCAGCCCGGTGACCGCCCGACCGCGGGTCGGCGGGGCGCCGCGACAGCGCGCCCATCCGCGCGAACCCCGCCGTGACCAGCGAGGTCAGCATCATCTCGCTGCCACCGGTCAGCACGACGTCGCACCGGTCGAGCAGGAGCAGGTCGCGCGCCACCCCGATCGCGGTCGCACCCCGTCCCGGTCGACCCGGGGCCCGGCGGTGGGGTGTCCCTGACGCCTGACCACGCTGGAGTTGCGCTCACGCGGATGCCGTCCTTCACAGAAGAGAGGGAAGAGAGAATGCACGTGGTTCAGACCGTCCGGAACTGGCACGCCGCTGTGCGATCGGATCGGGTTGCCGCTGCTGTTTGCGGACTGCCAATACATCCGACGTCTGGAGAATGCCTGATGCCCCATTGGATGCCTACACCAACTCGACATGTTCACCCGTTCGGCGGCCACTGTTCCACTCTTCGCGAATGAGTTTCGGTTCGCTCGAACGCGCGAGCCGCGCATCACAACGGATCCCCTTGACGTGCCGGGAAAGCGTTCGGTGTCAAGGCAATGCGTGTCGATATGCGTATGTCCACAACGGCATCCACCGCAACGGTAAATCGAGGCGCCGTTGACATTGTGCCGGGGTGGGAAGTGGTGCCTTCGCTCGTCCGGTGAGGCGCACTACATTTCCTTGTCATCAGGGGCACCCAGACTCTCCCGGGTGCTCGCCTGCGGCCGGGAATGTGACCCGTGCCCGCACCGCGGTGTCGACTACCACCGGATCGCCTTCCCGCCCACACCGTTGCCCGACCGACCTGGCGGTGACCACTCACGACGCTGCGCGAGGTGACGCCGCCGGGAGCGAGAGGCGTCGCGCGCGCAAGTCCCCGTTCCGACTCGTGGAACGAGGTTCGCGGGCCCTGCCTCCTCCGCGCGTACCCCGCGATGGCGTTCCGCCGCTGGGAACGCTGCCCGACAGCGGACACGCCCGAACGTACCGTCGCCTCCGCAGTGCCGACGCGCTCGCCGTGACCATCGCGACTCCGAAGGGCCGCCATGCGCACCCACAGCATCGCCACCGCCGACCACGCGCCGATCGCCGTCGTCGGCCTGTCGAGCTGCGGCGGCGCTGCGCGGCCAGGCCGCCCGGCTGCGCTCGGTCCTCGACCTCGGCCCGGCCGGTGTCGGCACCGCGCCGGCGTCCGCGCGCACCGGGTTCGGGCACCGCGCCGTGGTGCTGGGCGACGACCGGGCGGCGCTGGGGGCTGGGCTCGACGCGGTGGTCCGCGGGCTGTCGAGCGCGACGGTGGTGATCGGGGTCGCCGATGCCGGGGACGGGCCGGTTCGAGGCGGGCCATCACCGCCTCGCCGAGGTCCTCCGGCCCTTCGAACAGGACGACCCGGGGACTCGCCCGCCGCCGTGAGGTTCTCGTGCAGGACCCGCTGCTCGCGGTCCCTGCCGATCAGCGCCGGGTCGGGCAGAGGGGTTTGCGGCATCCGATCCTCCTGGGGTTCGCACGGCGGGGCTGCGGTCGGTTCGTGCGTCGGTCCGGTGCCACCGGTTCGGTGCGGCAACGGCGTGGTGGTCCCGCCGCGGAGTGCGGGGACGTCGTTGCGGACCCGTCCGGACTACTGCGGATCTCCGCAGGACGGCTGGTCGACCGGGTTCGTAGCCTTGGTGGCACCCCACCCGCGCAGCGCGGGAACACGACGAGGAAGGTGTCGGTGCTCCATTGAGTGAGACGACGCGATCGTCATCACCCGCACCCCGAGCCATCGCGGGGGTGGGCGAGGACCCGCCCACGGCCAGGGCCGCGGCGGCGAAACTGCTCGCGGTGCTGGAGGCGTTCGCCGCGCACCGGGGCGCGGCGGGGGTCGCCGAGCTGGCGCGCGCGGCGGCGCTGCCCAAGTCGACCACGCACCGGGTGCTGGGTTTCCTGTGCGACGCGGACTTCGTGCGCGCCGAGGCCGGTCGCTACCGACTGACCGCCAAGGTCGCCGCGCTGGCCCCGCCCGATCCGGAGCCCGTCGACCCGCGGCTGCGCGAACACCTGCTCCCGTACCTGACCGACCTGCACGAGGCGGTCGGCAAGCCGGTCCTGCTCGCCGTCCGCTCCGGCGGTGCGGCCGGGGTGGTGCACCGCGTGTGCGGCAGCCGCTCGGCGGGGTTCGCCGCGGGTCTCGGCGACGACGTGCCCCTGCACTGCACGGCGGTGGGCAAGGCGCTGCTCGCGCACTCCTGGGCCCCGGGCGAGCCGGGCGGCGACCTGGGCCGGTTCACCGCGGCGACGATCACGTTCCGGCGCGGGCTCGACCGGGACCTGGCCGCCGTCCGCTCCACGGGCATCGCGGTCGACCTCGACGAGTGGCGCCCCGGTGTGCGCACCACTTCGACCCGACCCGTTCCCGTGCGGAAGAGTTCACGCGCGGGACCCACGCCGGTTCCGGTTGTGTGAATGGGAATTGCCAGCTCCGACTCGGTTGCTCCATGCGCCGTCCGGTGGAGCGTGGATATCGCCTGACGGGCTTGACGATAGGGCAACCGGGTACCCCCGTCCGGGCCTGATTCGGGCGCCCGAAATTGTCCGATCGGGCAGCGGAGGATTTATTCGAGGAGCGTTCGATTTCTGTTCTTCCTGCGAACCCTCGCGTGATGGGCGATCCGCATACAAATCCGTTTCACGTGCGATCGCTGTACCTGTCGAACGGGATCGCAGGGCTTCTTCGCCACGATTTAACGCAGCGGCCATCAAGGTGTCGGGGGTCACCTTGACAGTGGTAAAAGCTCGACGTTCACTGATTTTTGTTTGGTTCCTTTTCTTTGTCGGGGAGTGTGAAATGACGTATCCGGACATCGTGCGGGAAACGGCTCTGGGTGGGCGCGTGGTGTTGTGGGAGGAATCGGCCCGTGACGGCGCTCAGGGCAAGACGTTGATGAGTGCGGACTTCCGGGTGGAGTTGGCGCGCACCCAGGGGGCGATGTTCGGCGCCGACGGGCCGCGGCACGTGGTGTTCGCGGCGGGGTTCCCGGCGGTGTGTCGTGAGGAGTTCGAGGCGACGCGGCGGGTTGCGTTGGAGGCGGGGGACCGGGTGAGCCCTGCGGCGGTGTGCCGGGCCACGCCGGAGGATGTCCTGCAGGCGTGTCGGTGCGTGGCGGGCGCCCGCAATGCCCGGGTCATGATTGTGGTGCCTGCCTCGGACGAGATTGCGGACGCGATGGTGCACGGTACTGCTGCCGAGGCGTTGCGCGAGGCGGTGGGGTTGGTGCGCTTGGTGGTCGAGTCGGGGATGGACGTCGTGCCGGACGTCTGTTTCGCCGACGCGCCGCGTGGTGACGTCGCGTTGATGGCCGTGGCGGCGACCGAGCTGACTGCGGTGGGCGCGGGTTTGATCGTCATCGCCGATACGACGGGGGACATGCTGCATACGCGGGCGGGTGCGTTGTTCGGTGAGTTGCGGGCGCGGGCGGGTGCGGATGTGGTGTTCGTGACGCACCTGCACAACGATCTCGGGCTGGGTTTGGTGAACACCCTGGAGGCTGTCCGCGCCGGGGTGCGAGGGGTGTCGTCGTCGTGGTTGGGTGTGGCCGAGCGTAGCGGCATGGTCGCCACCGAACAGTTGCTGTTCTTGCTCGCGTACCGCGCCGATGAGCTGTTGGGCGCGGGCGTCGAGCTGTGGTACACCGCGCCGGATCTGACTCGGCTGCCGGTGATCGCCCGCATGGTCGCGGCGGAAACCGGTCTGCCGATCACCGTGACCACTCCGATCGTGGGCACTGGTGTGGGCACCATTTCCACCGGTACCCCGTTCGTGCGTCCGGCGACGTTCCAGCCGTTTGATCCCAAGGCCGTTCTCGGCATCGAGCCGACCGTCCTGCTGACCCACCTCGCCAGCGGCCGGGTGTTGCGCGCGGTGGCCTCCCGGCTTGGCTACGAGCTGAGCAAGCAGGAGGCATTCGCCGCGCTGGCGTGGGTGAAGTCGGAGGCGTTCCGCCGCAATCACCCCGTCATCCCCGACGAGGTCTTCACCGACTACCTCAACACCCTGCGCGAATCGGCGGCCGTGGCGTGAGCGACGCGACCGGCACCCGGGTCGATGCCGCGCTGACCGAAGCGCGGGAGGTCCTGCGCGCAGGCGGCGCTGTGGTGCTGCCCAACCCCCACCCCCTGACCAGCGTCGTCGCCGCGACCACGCCCCAGGCGGTCAACGCCGCCAAGGGCAGGCCGGTGGAGCAGTCCGTCGCACTGTGGATCACCGACGACGAGCGGTGGGCCGAGTTCGCCCCCCACGCCGCCCTCGACGACCCGACCCGCGACCTGGCCTGCACACTCCTGGTGGAGGAACTGGTGACCCTGCTGGTGCCGGTGGACACTCACCCCTCGTGGATCGCGCCCGCCACGCGCGACGGGAAGACCCTGCTCTTCGGCGCCCGGTGGGCACCACTCGCACCGGTGTTCGGCGGTGTCAGGGGTCTGCACGTCAGCAGCGCCAACCGCACCGGCCAAGCCCCGGTCGCCTCCGCAACCCAGGCACGCCAGGTGTTCGGCGAGCACGTGCACGTACTCGACCTCCACGACGGCCTGCCCGCGGAAGGCCGCAGGGCGACCACCACCCTGGAATTGCGCGCCGACCGCACACTCACCCACATCCGCGCAGGCGCCCAAGACCACACGCACGGAGGCCCCAGCGCCTACCTGGACCACCTCACCGAGAAATACTCGTTGTCCTGATCGGACCCTGGCGACGTCGACGACCAGGACGAGGGCCGCCCGGGCCGCGTCGACCTGATCACCTCCTGGCTGCGCGTCGTGCTCTCCGTCCGCACGCCCGCGGCGGTGCGACTTCGCAGTACCGTTCAGTGAGCCGGTTGCGCGGCACGTCGACCGACGGCGGGACTCGACCTGGACCTGCGCGCGCCGGGTGTTTCCCCAGGCGAATCAGGTGAAGCCCAACCATGCGTTCAGGCAGGCGAGACGGCGTGGTTCTGGATGTGGGCGATCACGGCGTCCAGGGCGTCGCGCACCCACCCGTGGTCGTCGGACAGTTCGCTGGACAGGCTGCCCAGCGGGCAACCCCCGGCCCAGCCGCACCGAGGTCACCAGGGGCATGGGCGACATGCTCGACACCCCCGCCGCCGCCAGCCCGCTGGGCCGGGCCAACGAACCGGACGAGGTCGCCCGCGTGATCGCCTACCTGGCCGGGGAGGACGCCCGGCCGATCACGGGAGCTGTCCTCGCCGTCGACGCGGGCCGGGTCGCCACGCTGTGACCGCCCACGAACGCTCTCCGAAGGGGACAGGATGATCCTGGTCACCGGCGCGACCGGCACGGTCGGGTCCGAGGCCGTGCGGCTGCTGCCCGCGCGACGCCTGCCCGCGCGGGCGTTGGTCCGTGACCCGTCCCGCGTGGCCCACCGCGACGACCTCGCCGACGGGATCGAGATCGTCACCGGCGACTTCGACCGTCCGGACACGCTGGACGCGGCCCTGCGCGGCGTGGACACCACCATCCTGGTGAGCTCGGCCGCGTTTCCGGGAATGTCGCTGCACCACGCCACCATGCGCGGCGAGGGGCCTGGTCAGCTCAACGCGCCGCCACTGACGAGCAACTGCTGTCCGCTGATCCAGCGGGCCAGCCCGCTGGTGAAGAACTCGACCGCGTCCGCGACGTCATCGACCGATCCCATGCGCGAGCTGAGCGGGCTGGCGTTCTGCACGAGCAGGCGGAGTGGGTCGTCGGCTTTGCTATCGGTGAAGTGGCCTGCGCCGTCCGTCGCGGTCGGGACGACCGCGTTGACCGTGACCCCTCGTTCGCCGATTTCCTGGGCGAGCACTCCGACCAGGAAGCTCGCCGGCAGTTTGCTCGACGTGTAGAGGCCGAAGCCCGCAGTGGGGCGGAGCGTGGAACTGGAGCCGATGTAGACGATCGAGCCGCCGCTGTCGACCACGGCCCCTGCCTTCTGCAGCGTGAAGAACGCGCCTTTGGCGTTCACGCTGAAGATGCGGTCGTATTCGGCTTCCGTGACGTCCAGCACCGGACCCAGGCCCTCGTCGAGTCCTGCGTTCGCCACGACGATGTCCAAGCCGCCGAACCGGCTTCGCGCCGTGTCGAGGAGCGCCTCGATCTCGTCCGGCTTCGACACGTCCGCACGGACGGCGGCCGCGCGGGAGCCCCCGGCTTCGATCGCCGCGACCGTTGCGGCGGCGCCGGACGAGTCCCGCGAGTAGTTGACCACGACGCGGGCGCCGAGTCGACCCAGGCGGATCGCGATCGCCTGACCGATACCGCGGCTGGCGCCGGTGACGACGGCTACCTTGCCCGTGAGATCCGTCATGACTGGTTTCCCCTTTTCTCCTTCGGCGGCCCGCAGCTTCCGCGCGGGGCCGGAACCGACACCGGTCGCGTCGCCGGTGATCGGAACACCGTTGTCGTTCCTGGGCGGGGTGGTGGGGGAGCGGCCCGGGGCTCGGGCCGCTCCCCTTGTCAGGCGCCCGCGCCGCCGTCGACCGGGACGATCGCGCCTGCCACGAACGAGGCGCGGTCGCTGAGCAGCCAGGCGGCCACTTCGGCGACCTCGCGGGGCTCGGCCATGCGGCCGAGCGGGGTTGCCGCGGTGGTGGCCTCGACGATGCCTGGGGTCGCCGCCTCCCACTCGTCGATCATCTCCGTGGCGGTGCCGCCGGGGGTGATGCCGTTCACCCGGATGCCCTCCGGCGCCCAGGTGACGGCCGCGGTCTCGGTGATGCTGTTGAGCGCGCGCTTCATGGCGCCGTACGCGGGGAGGGAGGGGTTCGCGCGACGGCTGCCGATGCTGGAGGTGTTGACGATCGCCCCACCGCCGGTGCGGCGCATGAGTGCGGCCTCGGCGGTCATCGCGGTCCAGTGCGAGCGGAAGTTCACCGCGAACTGCGCGTCGATGTCCTCGTCGCTGGTGGTGTCGAGCGGACCGGGCTGCTGGATCACCGCGCCGTTGTTGAAGGCGCCGTCGAGCCGCCCGTGCAGCTCCTCGACGCGGTCGACCGCGTCGCGGATGCTCGCGGGGTCGGCGAGGTCCAGGGTGACGGCGTCGGCGACCCCGCCGTCGGCGTGGATCTCCTCCACGATGCGGCCGAGGGCGTCGGTGCTGCGGGCGGCGAGCACGACAGCGGCGCCCTCGGAGGCGAAGAGCCGGGCCGCGGCGGCCCCGATGCCGCGGCTGGCGCCGGTGATGAACACGACCTTGCCGGTGAGCAGGCCGATGGGTGCGTTGTGGGTGGTGTCCGTCATGGCAACAGCCTCTGGCAGGCCCCCGACCGGATGCAGGCACAGGTTGTACCAGGATCCACCGGCGTGCCGCGTGCACACTGGGCGTATGGACAAGCAGGAACTCGGGGTGTTCCTCCGCAGCCGCCGCGAGCGGCTGCGGCCCGATGACGTCGGCCTCCCCCCGGGACCGCGACGCCGGACGCCGGGTCTTCGCCGCGAGGAAGTCGCGGTCCTGGCGCACATCTCCACGGAGTACTACACCCGGCTCGAGCAGGGCCGGGCGCCGCGGCCCTCGGGCGAGGTCCTCGCCGGGATCGCAGGCGCACTGCGCCTCACCGACGCCGAGTCCGACCACCTCCACGTCCTCGCGGGCACCGCGCAGAGCCGTACCGGACTGCACCGGCGCGACGTCCGCCCCAGCATCCTCGCGCTCCTCGAACGGCTGCCGCAGACAGCGGGTTTCGTGATGTCCGCCGCGTTCGAGGTGCTCGCGTGGAACGACCTCGCGGCCGCGCTCATGGAGGACTTCGCCCAGCTCGTCCCGCGGGACCGCAACCTCGCCCGCCGAGCCTTCCTCGGACCGGCGCGCGCCGACGTGCCGCTGTACGGGATCTCCGACGCCGCCGAGTTCCGGCTGAGCGTCGTGACGCAACTGCACACCACCCTCGCCCGCTACCCCACCGACCCCGAGGTGACCGGCCTCGTCGACGAACTCCGCGACACCAGCCCCGACTTCGCCCGGCTCTGGGAGCGGCACGACGTCCAGGCCGCGCCGATGCTCACCAAGACCTTCCGCCACCCGACCGTCGGGCAGATCACCGTCGACTGCGACGCCCTCACCCTCACCGACCGCGACCAGCACCTGGTGCTCTACACCGCGCCGCCGGGGTCCCCCGACGCCGAAGCCCTCGCTCTGCTGAACGTGCTGGGAACCGAGGCCGGTGACTACCTGCGGTAGCGCCGCAGCCGATCGCGGCGAACACCCGGCCGCCGCGGGCCGGGTGCTGAGCTACAGTTGTGAGGTCGCGAAAAACGATGCTCCGCGGTTCAACCGCCGGACTTCGCGCATACACCGGTGCAGACAGTTCTGCTCGATGAGCGTCTCCTCGCCGAGATCGGACGTCCCGTTCGCTCACGGCGCTGACCACCGCAGGCACGTGCCCGCGCAACAGAGGAGCGTCTCATGCAGAAGACTGTCACCATCATCGGCGCGGGACTGGGCGGGCTGGTGCTCGCCCGGGTGCTTCGAACTCACGGCATCGCGGCGACGATCCACGAGGGTGAGGCGTCGGCGACGAGCCGCGGGCAGGGCGGGCTGCTCGACATCCACGCGGAGACCGGACAGGCCGCGCTCCGCGCAGCCGGTCTGCACGACGAATTCCTCGCCTTGGGTCGCCCGGGTGAGGATGCCAAGCGCGTGGTCGACCGCCATGGCGCGCTTCTGCTCGACAAGCCCGCAGACCCCGGTTCGACCCGCCCGGAAGTGGACCGCGGCGAACTGCGGCGCCTGCTCATCGACTCGCTGGCGCCCGGAACGATCAGGTGGGGGCACAAGCTCACCTCGATCCGACAACACCCGGCGGGCGGCTTCGACCTCACCACCGCGGCGGGTTCCCCGTTCCACGCCGACCTCGTCGTCGGCGCGGACGGCGCCTGGTCGACGGTGCGCCCGCTGCTCACCTCCGCAGAGCCCCGCTACAGCGGAACCTGCTTCGTCGAGATCGCACTGACCCCGGGCGGGCGCACCCACCAGGAGGTCGTGGCGGCGATCGGCAGCGGCACGCTGATGGCGGTGGCTCCGGGCAAGGGCATCATCGCCCACCGCTACGCCGACGGGCGGGTACGCGGATACGTGGCGCTGAACCGGTCCGAGGAGTGGGTGGGGTCGATCGTCTTCGACGACCCGTCCGCCGGCCTCCACCGGCTCAGCCGCGAGTTCGACGGCTGGTCGCCGCTGCTCACCGCGTTCGTGACCGAGAGCGACGCGGCCCCGGTGCTCCGGCCGATCCACGCCCTGCCCGTCGGGCTGCGCTGGGACAGGCTGCCCGGCGTGACGCTCGTCGGCGACGCCGCGCACCTGATGTCGCCCTTCGCCGGGGAGGGGGCGAACCTCGCCATGTACGACGGCGCCGACCTGGCGGCCGAACTGGCCGCGCACTCCGACGTCGAGGCCGCGCTGTCCACGTACGAGGAGCGGCTGTTCACCCGCAGCCGCGAGGTCGCTGAACGCTCGGCGCACAACCTCGAAGTCTTCTTCGGCGAAGAGGCGCCGCAGAGCGTCGTCGCGTTGTTCAACTGACCGCGACCCGGTACGGACGGTAGTCAGGCCCTCCGTGCCGCGGTGACCAGGGCACTCAGCAGTCGCAGGTGGTCGGCATCGGCCTGGGCGGGGAGCAAGAAGCGTCGGCGCAGGAAGGCGTAGGACAGCTCGTGGCGTGGGTCGACCAATGCCTGTTGTCCGCCCGCTCCGCTGTGGCCGAACGCGCCTGCCCCGAGGACCGGGTAGGTCTCCGCCGAGGCGTGGAATCCGACTGCCCACGCCTTGGGCTGCCGCAGGACCAGGTCGAAGCCGTTGTCCTGGATCTGGCCGAACGCCGCCGCGGTGGCGGGTTCGAGCAGCGGGTCGCCACCGTCGACCGGGGATACGAGAGCCGCGTACAGCTTGGCCAGGCCGCGGGCGGTGCCGACACCCCCGAACGAGGCGGGCCCACGGGAGCGGGTGACCGCGAGGTTGGGCAGTTCCCACACCTCCCGGCTGCGCGGGTGGTGGCGGTTGAAGGCGATGCCGCTGAGACTGTCCGGGGCGGTCGCCGCCGCGGCCAGTTCGCGCAGGCGTTCCGGGGTCGGTGTCATCGGTTGCGCGCTGAGGAACCGGTCGTCCTGCTCCGCGGGCAGACCCAGGTGCAGGTCCAGCTCCAGCGGAGCCTGGAGCCGCTCGGCGAAGTGCTCCTGGACGGTGCGGCCGGTGACGCGGCGCACGACTTCCCCGCTCAGCGCGGCCACCACCAGCGCGTGGTATCCCGCTGCCCGGCCCGGTCGCCAGAACGGGCGCTGCGCGCCGAGTCGTTCCGCCACGATCTGGTCGTCGGCGAGTTCGTCCACCGTGAGCCCGTTCGTGGCGCCGACCAGACCGGCCTGGTGGGCGAGCAGTTCGCGCACCAGGAGGTCCCGCTTGCCCTCGACCGCGAACTCCGGCCAGTAGTGGCTCACCTTCTGGTCCAGTCCCAGCACACCGTCTTGGACCAGCAGCGCCACCACCAGGTGGGCGACCCCCTTGCTCGCCGAATAGATCCCCATGATCGAGTCGGCGTTCCCCTCGGGCCCCGCCCACAGGTCGACCACCTTCTTCCCGCGGTGGTAGGCCGCCACTTGGGCATCGAGTTCGCTTCCCTCGGCGTGCAGCAGCGCGGCGAACCGCTCACGCACAACCTCGAACCCCGGCGCCACCGTCCCCCGGATGCGAGTCGCCGCGTCCTCCTCCGCTTGCCCCATCATGCCTCCCGCTGCTCGTGGTGATGGCGAATCCGTCCGACACGACTCACCATAGCCCCATTAGTGACCAATGGCCACTAACTTGCCGGTCGCTTCCTCCGAGGTCCCACGGTGGTCAGCACGGTGCGCGTTCTGGCTATCGTCGTGCCATGACCGACGAAGTGACCGGGCGACGGCGTCCGGGGCGTCCTGCCCAGATCAGCCGGGACAGGATCGTCGAAGCGGTGTCGCTGGCCGAGAACGTCGACACGCTGACCATGCGCGAGCTCGCGGCGAGCCTCGATGTCAGCCACGGCGCCCTCTACCGGTGGGTCAAGAACCGCGACGAGCTGTTCGACCTCGTCAGCGAGGTCGTCGTCGAGCGCGTTCTGCTGCGGGCCGACGCCGGGGACTCCGACAGCCGAGCCTGGCTCACCCGGCTCGGGTGGGCGATGCACGACGAATTCCTCGCCCTGCCCGGCTATGCCACGCACCTGTCCCGTCCACACGAGCACAACGCGCACTCCGCCGACCGGCTCAGGGACGCGGTCGGCGCCGTTCTCCGCCGATCCGGCGTCACCGCCGAGATGGCCGAGCACAGCTGGCAGATCTTCATCACCTGCGTCATCGGCTGGCTCGCGGCAACCGAGAACCCCCTCCGCCTCGGCGCCGACGCGTCGAGGTTCGACCTGTTCCTCGACACCCTGTTGCGCGGTCTGCCCGCCCGCGAGCCCGGCGCTGCACGACCGTGACCCGTGTCAGCGCGGGAACCCGAGGTCGTCACAGGTGCTCTTCCCTCAGCGTCGATGGCAGGACGCGGGCCGTCTGGCCGTCGAGCAGGGCGCTGATCACGTGGTGCAGCGAGGACTGGATCCTTTCGTGGCTGAGGCGTCCCGCGCTCTCGGCGTCACCTGCCGCGATGGCGCGACACTCGTCGGCGCGTTGTCGCGCCGCGACTGTCAACCGGCTGGGGGCGAACGACGACAGCCTGCGCAGCCGCAGCAGGGCCGCCCGTGTCGCCTGCAACGGCCCGAGCAGGTAACCGTTGGGCACAGCCCGGAGCAGCGCCTGGTCGAATTCGTCCGAGAGCGCATACAGCCGGTCGGTCAGCTCGTCCGTTCTCGGCGCCTGCTCGGCGAACCGGTCGTAGCCGGATGCCAGCGGAGCGAACAGCGATCGTTGCGAGGACCGGGCCGCGAGCTGGACGGCGTAGGTCTCCAGGGCGTCACGAGCCTGGTAGACGGCGACGGTGTCGTCCAAACCCACCGGTGACACCCGGGCGATCTGGCCCGAGCGCTGCTCGACGAGGCCGTCGGAGCGCAGCCGTGCCAGCGCCTCACGCACCGGGGTCCGCGAGACACCCAGGTGGGCGGCGAGCTCTTCCTCCCGCAGCGGACTCCCCGGCGGCAGCTCCCAGGAGGTGATGTCGGCCAGCAACTTCGAGTAGACGTCGATCCTGCGCGTTGCCATGTCCGGACGCTAGCCCAGCGGGCTGACGCGGTCGCCGATCTTGTCGGTGGTTTCCAGCGGCACGCGCGTGGCGTTGAGGAACAGGCTGAGCATGCTGAACCACGCGATGGTGGTGATGTACTTGCGCGTGACGACGGTGCCGAAGGCGTCGAGCATGGCCCGCAGGGTCGGATCGGTGAGGGTGCCGGTGGTGAGCATCTCGTCCGTGGCCGCGGCGAGGAGCGCGAACTCGGGGTCGATGCCGGTGACGGGGCCGTCGGCGGCGACCGCGTCGATCTGCTCGTCCGTCAGGCCCGCGTTGCGCGCCATCTGCTCGTTGGCCTGCCACTCGTAGGGCACGTTCAGCACCGCGGCGGCCCGGAGGATGATCACCTCGCGGTGGCGCGCGTCGATGTCCCGCGTACCGAACACGGCCTTCACCATGCCGATGAGCGCAGGGAAGAACTCCTCGGTACCAGCGAACATCTGCACGACGTGCAGCGTCGCCTCGGGGTCGTAGGAGTCGCCGATCACCGCGCGGACCTCGGCCTCTTCGGGCATCGGCACACTGACCTCGGTGGCATGAGGGGTCGGACGTCCCATCGGTCGGTCCTCTCACTCGCGGGTCGTTGTACACAGGAAGTATACAACAGCTGGGGCGGGCTTGGGTCGGCGCGTGCCACGACTGCCGCCGCCGTGATCGGGGCGAGTCCCCGGGGCTCGCCCCAGAACCGTCCACACCGGACCGTGAGCGATCACCTCGACGCCCGGGCACGGCTCGCCGCCGCGGTCATCGGTTGGCGCGATGACAGTGATCCGACCGAGGTTGTTTCCGTTTCCCCGTGGAACGGAAAGATCAAGAGGGAAGGTTTTCCCTCTCGAGAGGCGATTCGATGTCGAAGATCAGCAGGCGCGACGCACTGGGCGCAGGGGCGGGGGTCGCCGCCGCCGCGGCGCTCAGCGCCACGGCTTCCGCCACCCCGGCGGGGGCCGACCAGCCCACCAAGCCCACCCGACCGTCGGGTGGCGCGCACCCGCACCTGTTCTCCCTGGCCGCGACCGCGCCCACGACCTACGACGGCGGGAACCTGCGCGGCGCCAACGAACAGAACTTCCCGGTGCTCGCGGGCCAGAACGGGTCGGTCTACCTGGTGCACCTGGACCCGGGCGGGATTCGGGAGCCCCACTGGCACCCGACCGCGTGGGAGCTCAACTACATCATCTCCGGCCGCGCGGAGTGGAGCATCCTCGGCACGCACCCGGACGGCAGCTACCACAACGACGTCTTCACCGCGAACCGCGGCGACCTGGTGTTCGCGCCACAGGGGTTCTTCCACTACTTCGCCAACCCCAGTTCGACCGAGGGTCTCGACGTGCTGGTCATGTTCAACACCAGCGTGGCGGAGCCGAACGACGACATCGGTGTCGTCGGCACGCTGAACTCCATCCCGCGGGAGATCCTGGCCGCGTCGTTCGGTGTGCCGGTGTCCGCGTTCGCCGCGGTGCCGAGGGACATCAAGCCGGTGGTCATCACCAAGCGGCGGTAGTGTTCGCAACCACAGTTCATGCGCGTGCGGTGGCGGTGAGTGGTAGTCCGGAGAGGTGATCGACCCGGCGCTGCTGCGCACTTTCCTCTCCGTGGCCGAGGCGGGCGGCTTCACCGAGGCCGCCCGCCGTCTCGGGATGGGGCAATCCACAGTCAGCCAGCACGTCCGACGCCTCGAGGCCCTGGTCGGCTGCGTGCTGTTCGAGCGCGACACGCACAGCGTGCGGCTGACCGGCGACGGGGAGACGATGACCGGCTTCGCCCGGGGCATCATGGACCAGCAGGACCGGGCGCTGCGGTACTTCGCCCGCCCCGGGCCGCGCGGCCGGGTCCGCTTCGGCGTGTGCGAGGACTTCCTGCTGGGGCACGCGGCGGACGTGCTGAGCCGCTTCCGCGGCGCCCACCCGGATGTCGACCTGGAACTGTCGGTCGAGCTGAGCGCGGTGCTGCACCGCCGCCTGGCCGAGGGGGAACTCGACCTGATCGTGGCCAAGCGCGAGACCGGGCACGGCATCCGGCGGGACCCCCTGCTGTGGGTGGGCGGTCCCGGCCTGCGACCGGTGTCGGGGGAGCCGTTGCCGCTGGTCGTCTACCCGGAGCCGAGCGTCACCCGGGCGCGTGCGCTGGGAACCCTGCGCAGCCACGGGATCGAGTGGCGGATCGGCTGTGTCAGCGAACGCCTGAACGGCTTGCGCGCCGCCGTCCAGGCCGGCCTCGGGGTCGCCCTCTTCGCGGCCTCGCTGGTGCCGGAGGGGCTGCACCCGGTCGAGGGCTTGCCCGACCCGGGCGCGGTCACCTTCGTCCTCGACCGTCGCAGCGGGGGCACCGGGGACTCGGCGCAGGCCCTCGCCGACGCGGTCCTGTCCTCCGCTTGGAGCCGCCCGGGGAGCGCGGTCCGGCGGGTCGAGCACGCCTGACCCCACCGGAGGCGGACATCGGCCACGTCGGTCCGGCTCGGTTCGGCGTCTGTGCCGAGCTGAACTGCCGGACCACTTCCGTCGACTTGTCGCGCAGCGGCTCGAAGTGGTCTTCTGCGGGTGCCGGAGTGCGGTTGCTGACCGGAGGAACCATTCCTGCCGGTTGTTCTGCGTGGTCTCCGGTGGGCGGGGCCCATACGTTGCACGCCATGAGAAGCGCATTCATGACCGGTCTCCGCGTCGGCCCGTGGAAGGGAGGTGCGGTCGTGGCGGGAGTGGCCCTGGTCGCGGGCCTGGCCGCAGCGCCCCAGGCACAGGCCGCGCCGCCGCAGGCGCCTGCCGCGGTGGTGACGTTGGGGGACAGCTTCATCTCCGGTGAGGCGGGCCGGTGGTCGGGCAACTCCAACGATTCGGGGCAGGGGGACTTCAGCGGCACGGACCGTGCCTGGGCGCCGGGCGGTGCCGACCCGCACCGGGTCTACGGGACGAGCGCCGACAACGGCTGTCACCGCTCGGACGTGGCCGAGGTCCACAGCGCGGCCATCGCGAACGCCACCGCGGTCAACATCTCCTGCTCCGGGGCGAAGACGACAAACGTGCTCACCGGGGGAACCGCCTTCAAGGGGGAGAACCCGCAGAACGAGCAGTTGGCCCAGGTCGCCAGGAGCCACCGGGTGAAGGTGGTCGTGGTGTCCATCGGCGGCAACGACCTCGACCTCGCGGGCGTCGCCGAGCAGTGCGGTCGTGACTTCATGTTGAGCACCGTGTTCGTCACCTACAAGTGCCAGTCCAGCCAGAGCCAGGTCGTGCAGAGCCGGATGGCCGCGCTGACGACGAGCATTCCCGCGGTTCTGGACGACGTCCGCACCACGATGCGCGCTGCCGGGTACGCCGACACCGACTACCGGCTCGTGCTCCAGGGCTACGCCCACCCCGTGCCCGCCAGTGGCGACTACCGGTACGCCGAGAGCGGCTACACCCGCTACCAGGTGGGCGGGTGTCCCTTCTGGAACTCCGACAGCGACTGGCTCCGGAGCGTCAACGACCAGCTCGCGTCCGTGCTGAGCGCGGCGGCCACCGCCGAGGGCGCCGACTTCCTGGACCTGCGCGGCGCCACGGCGGGGCACGAGGTGTGCAACAAGAACTCCGCGCTGGTCACCCCGGGCACCCCGCCGAGCCCGGCCGCCAACGAGTGGGTCCGGTTCACCGACGTCACCATCGTGCCCGGCAGGAACACCCAGGGTGACACCCAGGAGTCCCTGCACCCCAACGCGTACGGCCAGCGCGCGCAGGGCCGCTGCCTGGCGCTGCTCGCCGCTCGCGGCTCGGGGAAGTACTCCTGCACCGCCCAGCCCGGCGCGGGCATCGAAGGCGTCACCCTGGCCGCGAACGCAAACCTCTGACCTGCAGCAGTCCCGCACCCGTGTCGGGTGGACCGCGATCGTGCGGGCCACCCGACACGGGCGCGGGAGGTGGGGGACGCGTCGCCGACGCGGCCCGGCCTGGCTCGCGACCGCCGGAGGCACGCCTGCCGAGTGCGACCGGTGCGACACCCCGGGCACGCGCGTCGCGGCGGCGGGCCTCCCGGCCCGGCTGGGATGATGGGGTGCGTGAAGAACACCGCGGCCACCGGGGCGGAGCCCGCGTTCAAGGACCTACTGCGCGGCCACCGCCTCCGGGCGGGGCTCACCCAGGAGGAGCTCGCGGAGGGCTCCGGGGTGAGCGTGCGGGCCATCAGCGACATGGAGCGCGGGGTGGCCAGGAGCCCCCAGCGGCGCACGATCGAGGCGATGGCAGGCCCGCTGTCGCTCACCGCCGACGAGCTGACCCGGCTGCGGGAGGCCGCCAAGCAGGGCAGGGTGCGCACCGAGCCCGTGGCACGCGTCTACGACGCCCCCGCTGTGCTGCTGCCCCCGCCCGACATCGACGACCTGACCGGCCGCGACGGCGAGGTGGCCGCCCTGGCCGCACTCGCCGACGAGCTGGCGGGCGGCGGGCGCCGGACCGGGCACGTCGCAGTGCTGACCGGGCCGCCCGGGGCGGGCAAGACCAGCCTCGCCGTGCGCGCGGCGCACGCGCTGGCGCCGCGCTTCCCGGACCACCTGCTGTTCCTGCGGCTGCGCGGCATGTCGGCCGAGCCGAGCGACCCGGCGGACGTGCTGCACCTGGTGCTGCGCACGCTCGGGGTGCCCGCCGTGGACGTCCCCGCGGAGCTGGACCAGCGGACGAGCCTGTGCCGGGCGCTGCTGGCCGACCGGTCCGCGCTGCTCGTGCTGGACAACGCCGCCGACGAGGCCCAGGTCCGGCCGCTGCTGGTCGGCGGGCCGCGCTGCCTCACCCTGGTCACCAGCCGCCAGGCGCTGGTGGGGCTGGTCGGGGTCAGCAGGGTCGGCCTGGGCCTGCTCGGGGAACAGGAGGCCGTCACCCTGCTCGCGGCGATCATCGGTGAGGGTCGGGTCGCGGCGCAGCGCGCGGCGGCGGTCGAGCTGGCGGAGCTGTGCGGGCGGCTGCCGCTGGCGATCCGGATCGCGGGCAACCGGCTGGCCAGCCGCCCGGCGTGGCCGGTGGAGCACCTGCTGGGGCAGCTACGTGACCGCAGGCGGCGGCTGAGCACCCTCACCGCGGGCGACCTGGACGTCCGCACCCTGTTCGACCTCTCCTACCGGCAGCTCAGCCCCGACGCGGCGGTGCTGTTCCGCAGGTTGTCGCTGGTGCCCGCCGCCGACTTCGGCGCGGGCGCGGCGCGGGCGCTGCTGGAGGCGGGGGACGCCGAACTGCTCCTGGAGGAACTGGCTGACGCGAGCCTGCTGCAACCGGGCACCGACGCGGGCCGCTACCAGTTCCACGACCTGCTCAACACCTATGCCACCGAGCGGCTGGCCCAGGACGAGGACCCGGGGGCGGCGCGGCGGGCCGACGAGCGCCTGACCGACTGGCTCGTGCGCACCGCGACCGAGGCGGGCAGGTACTTCGAGCCCTCGGAGCGGGTGTCCCCGCCGCCCGCGCCCACCCCGGAGTTCGCCGACCACCTCGGGGCGGGTCGCTGGCTGGCGGCCGAGGCGGGCGGCTGGGTGGCCGCGGTGGGCAGGGCGGCGGCGCGCGGGCAGCACCGCGCGGTGATCGACCTGTCGGAGGCCATGCACTGGTACTCCGAGATCGACGGGGCGGGCAGCACCTGGCACGAGGTATTCGACCTCGCGGTGCGCTCGTCGGTCGCGCTCGGCAGCGAGCGCGACGAGGCGGTGCACCGCGGCTTCCTGGCCTGGGTGCTGACCAAGCTGCTCGGCCGCCCGCAGGACGGCGAGGCGATGGCCGAGCGCGCGCTGCAGGCCGCGACGGCGTCCGGCGACCTGCGCGAACAGGGGTGGTCGCGGCTCTACCTGCTGTCGTCGCGGCTCGCGGGAGCGGGCTCGCCCGACCACGAGCGGGTCCTCGACGAGGTGATCGCGCTGTTCACCGAGGCGGGCTACCGCACCGGCCTCAGCGTCGCCCACTCGATCCGCGGCGCGCACCTGCTGGCCGAGGGGGAGCTGGACGCCGCGGCCGAGCAACTGGAGCTGTGCGTCGGCCACTTCCGGGAGGTCCGCCGCGGCGGCGCCCCCACCCCGGTCGACGACTCCAACCACGCCTACAGCCTCGTGCGCTCGGCGAGGGTCCTGGCCGCCCGGTCCGACACCGCCGAGGCCGTCCACCGCTGCGGCGAGGCCTTGGCGCTGTTCCGCGGCCTGGGTGTCCTGATGGGTCAGGCGGAAGCGCTGTGCCTGACCGCGGACCTGCTGCGCGGCGGTGACGACGCGGGGGCGCGCACCGCCCTGACCGAGGCGGCCGCCCTCTACGCCCGCCTCGGGAACCCGCTGCGCGAGGCCGCGGCCCTCGCGGACCTGGCCGCGCTGTCCGAGCAGGACACGGCCGAGTCCTGCCGCGAGCGCGCGCTCTCCCTCACGCTCGCCCTGCCGCAGACGGAAGCGACGGCCGAGTTGCGCCGCCGACTCACCGCCGAGCTGTCCCCCGGCGGGTCGCGGCACGGGGTCGACTGAGCGTTTGACCTGCCACGCCGGTGGTCCGGTTGCGCCGATGCAGGCGGCCATGGCGAGCTGGCGCTGTGCGGACCTCGGGACGCGCTCCCGACCGACGCCGGGCGGCAGGCGTTCTAGCCGTTCGCGGGTTTATGACGCGACCGGACGTTGATAGCGCAGGGCTTGGGTTGCGACCCGGGCCCCGAGGTGGCGTGCCGTGCTCATGTCGGCGGTGTGGACGGCGTCCGGACCTTGGTCGTTCCAGGTTTGGGCGCCCGCGCCGAGGTAGAACCCGAGCCGGTTGTCGTCGTACTCGCTGCTGGTGGTGGTGTTCCAGCCGGGCATCAGGCCCAGGCTGACCCAGTGCATGCCGTGTTGTGTGGCGAGCAGGGCCAGGTACTGCAGCGTTCGCTGCCGTGGCGGTCTGCTCGTCGTGGTCGTGTCCGAGGCCGGAGTCGCTCGCTGACCACACGCCTCCGCCTGTCCTGAGTCGTCCGTGAACACAGGTCGTGCGGGACGCCCGGCGGTTGGGGCTCGCAATCCGCTGACCTGCGGTGGATGAGCGGGACGGGTTGACGGGCAGGTTGTCCCGGGTGTCCCGTCGTCGCCTGACGACGGCTCAGGGAGGTGCTGGTGGTCCGGGACGGCGGTGTTGTCGGTGGGGCGTGCCAGGCTTGCTGCATGCGAGTGAGTCGTGATGACGGTGTGGTGTTGAACGCGGAGTTCGGTGTCGAGGTGGATGGCGGGCATCTCGCGGTGGTGTTGGAGAGTGGTGGTGGGCGGGTTTCCGGTGCCGGTCCCGCGCGCAACCACGAGTACGTGGCCGCGCTCGATCTGCTGTTGGCCCGGCTGGCGGCGCGGGATGCGGTGCTGCTGCGGGCGCTGCTGGCCTCTGCGCGGGTGTCGGGGTGGCCTGAGTCGGAGCGGCTCCTGCTGGACGGCCCGATCTCGCTGGCCTCCGGTACGGCTGGGCTGCGCAAGAAGCTGACCCGCGCCCAGGGCGTGGTCGGCCGGGCCGAGGGGGCGGTGAAGGAAGGCAACAACCGCAAGCGGATCCTGCTGCGCGTCGAGGTCCCCGGCTACACCGCCGACGATCCCGGGCGTCTGGCCCGTGACCTCGCCGCGCCCGCTGCCGGGTTGCCTGCCGAAGCCGACCCGGACCTCCTCGACGCCCTCGCCGACGCCGAACGCACCGCGGGCCGCACCCGCCGCAGCGGACAGGGCCGCGGCCTGACCCAGCCGGAGAAGGTCGCCGTCGAGCGCCGCGCCATGGACCTCGCCACCGACCACCTCACCAGCCAGGGCTGGACCACCCGAGACGTCGGCGCCACCCACTCCTACGACATCGATGCCACCCGCCCCGGCGAACACCTCCACGTCGAGGTCAAAGGCACCACCTCAGCGGGCGACGACATCATCCTCACCCGCGGGGAAGTCGAACTCATGACCGAGAAGTACCCCCACACCATGCTGATCGTCGTCCACGACATCCACCTCGACCGCACAACGACCACCCCACAGGCCACCGCCGGAACCCTGGACATCCACTCGCCGTGGAAGATCGACCCCGACCGCCTCACTCCGATCTCCTACCAGTACCGCACCGAGAAGAACCAGCAGCATGTCCGATAAGGATTGACTGTCAATCGAGACCCCCGCGCGACGGCTGAGGCCCTCCACGACCTGTGGATCGGGGCGAGCGTGCCTGCGAAGATCCACCGCAGTCCGGAACACCTCGACCGCGCCACGGCCGTTACGCGCCAGGTCCTCCACACCTGACGAGCCCCCCTCGGCCGGGCACCTCCTCCTGAGCGGACTCCCCGCCCATGCCATTCGGCACGAGCGGGGACGACCCGCCGATCGGCGGGCGGTCGGCGGCGGACCGGCACGCCGAGTCGACGATCCTGCGCGTCGCTGCTGGGGTCGAGTCCGGTCCACGACCAGCACCCCGCCGACTGACGGCGCTCCGAGGACCCGGGACGCGTCAGGGCCGGTGCCCCGACGTCCCGGTGTCCCGGGCGCCGGACCCGGTGTCGAAGCGCAACTCGCCGTCGATCAGGTCGAACAGCTCATCGTCGGTTGCTGCCGCGATCCGGTCGGCGCCGGTCGCGCCCGGGCCGCCGCTGTCGCCGCCGCCGCGGGCCCGGTCGCACAGGGCGGTGAGCCGTTCGATGATGCAGGCGGGTGGGACCGCGGCCGCGGCCACCGCTGATTCGAGGCGGTCCACCAGGGCCGCCAGGTCCTCCTCGCCGTCGTGGTCGAGTTCGCCGAGCAGGTGCAGGGCGAGGGCCTGCGCGCTCGGGTGCTCGTACACCACGGTCCTGGCCAGCGGCAGGCCGGTCGCCTCCTGGAGGCGGTCGCGGAGTTCCACCGACATCAGCGAGTCGAAGCCCAGGTCGCGCAGGGCCTGGTCGGGCGGGAACTCGTCGGTGGTGTCCTGGTCGCGCACGGCGGCGGCGTGGTGCAGCACGATGGCGAGCAGGTGGCGGTGGCGGTCATCCGGTGCCAGGGCGGCCAGTTCCGCCCGCAGCGGCGCCGTCCCGGCGGTGGTCACCTCCTCCGCCGCCACCATCCCGTCGAACAGGTTGCGCTCGCGGGCCGCGGAGAACAGCGCCGCGAACCTGTCCCGGTCGATGTCGGCCACGGTGATCGTCGCCTGGTCCGCGGTGAGGACCTCGCCCAGGGCGCGCAGCGCCTGCCGCGGGGGCAGCGGGCGCATCCCGGAGCGGGCCAGGCCGCGGGCCAGCTCCTCGTCGGCGCCCATGCCCGCTCCCGCCCAGGTGCCCCACGCGATCGACACCGCGCGGTGGCCCCGGGAACGCAGGTCCTGGGCCAGCGCGTCGAGGTGGGCGTTGGCCGCGGCGTACGCGCCCTGCCCCCGCCCGCCCCAGACGCCCGCGGCCGAGGAGAACAGCACCAGTTCGCGCACGCGCCCGGCGGCGAGCAGGTCGCCGAGGACCCGCGCGCCCCCCGCCTTGCCCCGCAGGACGCGGCGCAGGTCGTCGGGCGTCGTCTCGGCCAGGGGGCGCACGTGGTTGACCCCCGCGGCGTGGATGGCGGTGTGGACCGGCCTGCCCCCGGCGGCGAGGTCGTCCAGCAGAGCGGTGACGGCCCCGGCGTCGGTGACGTCGCACGCGACGGCGGTCACGCCGACCGACCGCTCGGCCAGCTCGGCGCTCAGCGCGGCCACGCCCTCCGCCGCCGCGCCCCGCCTGCTCGCCAGTACGACGTGCTCCGCGCCCCCGTCGGCCAACCACCGGGTCAGGTGCGCGCCGAGGGCGCCGGTGCCCCCGGTGACGAGCACGGTGCCGGTCGGCCGCCACCGCTCCCGCGCCACCGCCGCCGGGGCCTGCCGCACCCGGCGCCCGAGGACCGCGGTGCCGCGGATCGCGACCTGGTCCTCGGCGCCGGGTCGGGCCAGCACGCCGAGCAACCGGTCGACCACTGCGCCGTCCGGGTCGGTGGGCAGGTCGACCAGCCCACCCCAGCAGCCGGGGTGCTCCAGCGCCGCGGTGCGCCCCAGGCCCCAGACCTGTGCCTGGGCGGGGTCGCGCACCGGGTCGTCGGCGCCGGTGCCCACGGCGCCCTCGGTCAGCAGCCACAGCGGGACCGGCCGGTCGAGATCGGCGACCGCGGTGACCAGCGCGAGGGTGCGGGGCAGGTCCGCCAGGGCGGGCGGGGACACCACGGCGTCCACCCGGTCGAGTGCGCGCAGCCGCCGGGTCAGCTCGGCGCGGTCGTCCCCCGCCGGGAGGTGGTGCACGCGGGCGCCCCGCCCGGTCAGGGCCTCGGTGAGCGCGCGCGTCCAGCGCCCGTCCCGGTCCGCCTCGGTCACGAGCACCCAGGTCCCGGTGGGGTCGGCCGCCCGCCGCGGTGCGATCGGGGTCCACTCCTCCCGGTACCGCCACTCGGTGGTGGTCACCTGCGGGGCCTCGCCCGCACCGGAGGCGGCCCAGTAGCGCTCGCGCTGGAAGGCGTAGGTCGGCAGCTCGACGCGCACCGGACCGGTGTGGCCGCCGACCCGGGCCCAGTCCACGGCCACGCCGCGGACGTGGGCCGCCGCAACCGCCGCCACCGCGGTGCGGGCCTCGGGCTTGTCGCGGCGCAGCAGCGGGGTGAACAGCGCGTCGTCGACCGAGGGCAGGCACGCCGGTCCCAGGGCGCTGAGCACACCGCCGGGTCCCACCTCCAGGAAGGTGCGGACGCCTTCGGCGGCCAGCGCTCCCACCGCGTCGTGGAAGCGCACGGTCCCGGCCGCGTGGCGCACCCAGTAGTCGGCCGAGGCCAGGTCGTCGGCGGTGGTGAGCCGACCGGTCACCGTCGAGACCACCGGGACGCGCGCGGGGTGGTAGGTCACGCCCCCGGCCACCCGCCGCCACTCCCGCAGCGCGGGCTCCATCAGCGGCGAGTGGAAGGCGTGGCTGACCCGCAGCCGCTTGGCCCCGGGGAAGTGCCGCGCCGCGGCGTCGACGGCGTGCTCGGCGCCGGAGAGCACCAGCGAGCGCGGCCCGTTGACCGCGGCCACGGCCAGCTCGGCACCGAGCAGCCCGCCCACCTCGTCCTCGGTGGCCTCGACGGCCAGCATGGCGCCGGTCTCGGGCAGCGCCTGCATGAGCCTGCCCCGGGCGGTCACCAGCAGGCAGGCGTCGGGCAGCGACAGCACCCCCGCCACGTGCGCGGCGGCGATCTCGCCGATGGAGTGCCCGGCGAGGAAGTCGGGGGTCACCCCCCAGTCCGCCAGCAACCGGTGCAGCGCCACCTGGATGGCGAAGAGCGCCGGTTGGGCGTACTCGGTGCGGTTGAGCAGGTCGGGCTCCTCGGCCACCACCCGCGGCAGGTCGGGGTCGAGGTGTGCGAACACCTCTGCCAGCGCCGCGGCGAACACCGGGAACGCCCCGGCCAGTTCCACGCCCATGCCCACCCGCTGACTGCCCTGGCCGGTGAACAGCAGCGCCGTCCCGCCCGCCACGACGGCCCCGCGGACCACCTCCCTGGTCGACCTGCCCCCGGCCAGCGCGCCCAGCCCGGCCACGACCGCCGCCCGGTCCGGCCCCAGCACGACCGCGCGCTCGCGCAGCGCGGTCCGGCACCGGGTCAGCGCCGCGGCGACCTCGGCGGGCGGCACGTCGCCGTGGTCGGCGGCGAACCCGCGCAGCCGCTCGGCCTGCGCGCCCAGCGCCGCGGGCGTGGCCGCCGACAGCGGCCACGCGACGACCGCGGGCTCACCGCCGTCCGCGGGTCCGACACTGTCCGCGGGGCGGGCAGTGCTGTCCATTGTGGATGGCTCACGCGGGGCCTCCTCCAGGACCACGTGGGCGTTGGTGCCGCCGATGCCGAACGCGGACACCGCCGCCCGGCGCGGCCGGTCGCCCGCGGGCCAGGGCACCGCGCGGTCGAGGACGCGGACCCCGGCGCGGGACCAGTCCACGTGCGGGGTCGGCTCGGTCACGTGCAGGGACCTGGGCAGCAGCTCGTGGCGCAGGGCCAGCACCACCTTGACCAGCCCGGCGGCGCCCGCGGCTGCCTGCGTGTGGCCGGTGTTGGACTTCAGCGAGCCCAACCAGACCGGGTCCTCCGGCGCGCGCTCGCGGCCGTAGGTGTCCGCCAGCGCCAGCGCCTCGATCGGGTCGCCGAGGACGGTGCCGCTGCCGTGCGCCTCCACGGCGTCGACCTCACCGGCGCGCAGGCCCGCGGCGGCCAGGGCGTCGCGGATGACCTCGACCTGCGCCCGGCCGTTCGGCGCGGTCAGGCCGTTGCTGGCGCCGTCGGAGTTGACCGCGCTGCCGCGCAGCACGGCCAGCACCGGGTGCCCGTTGCGCCGGGCGTCCGACAGCCGCTCCAGCAGGACCAGGGCCGCCCCCTCGCCCCAGGCGGTGCCGTCGGCGGCGGCGGAGAACGACTTGCACCGGCCGTCGGCGGCCAGCCCGCCCTGCTTCTCGAACTCGACGATCAGGCCGGGGTTGGCCATCACCGTCGCCCCGCCTGCCAGGGCCAGCGAACACTCGCCCGCGCGGACGGCGGCGGCGGCGGTGTGCACCGCCACCAGCGACGAGGAGCAGGCGGTGTCCAGGGTGATCGCCGGGCCGCGCAGGCCGAAGGTATAGGCGATGCGCCCGGAGGCGACGCTGGTGGCGCTGCCGGTCAGCAGGTACCCGGTCAGCGGCGTCCGGTCGTGCATCCGCGGCCCGTAGTCCTGCGCCATGACCCCGGCGAAGACCCCCGTGCGGGAACCGCGCAGCGCCGCGGTGTCCAGACCGGCCCGCTCGAAGACCTCCCACGCCAGTTCCAGCAGCAGCCGTTGCTGGGGGTCCATCGCCTCGGCCTCGCGCGGCCGGATGCCGAACAGGTCGGCGTCGAAGTCGCCCGCGTCGGCGAGGAACCCGCCGCGGCGGGTGCTGATGGGCACCGGGTGCTCCAGGTCCCAGCCGCGGTCGGCGGGGATGTCGCCGGTGGCGTCGGTCTCCGCCACGAGCAGCCGCCACAGCTCCTCCGGCGACCGCGCCCCGGGCAGCCTGCACCCCACGGCGATGATCGCGACGGGGTCGTCGTCCGCGGCGTGCGCCCCGGCCGCGGCGACCGGCTCGGGGCGGTCCTCCTCGCCGAGGCGGGCGCGCAGCGCCTCGGCCAGCGCGGACGGGGTGG
Source organism: Actinokineospora sp. PR83 (assembly GCF_021056305.1). NCBI lineage: Bacteria > Bacillati > Actinomycetota > Actinomycetes > Pseudonocardiales > Pseudonocardiaceae > Actinokineospora > Actinokineospora sp. PR83. The sequence continues at coordinate 19,498 of NZ_JAJCXD010000041.1, read as the reverse complement.
GGTGGTCGTACACCGCCGAGGTGGGCAGCCGCACCCCGGTGGCCGCGCCCACGCGGTCGCGCAGCTCCACGGCGGTGCGCGAGTCCAGCCCCAGCTCCTTGAACGTGCTGGTGGGGTCGATGGCGGCCCCGTCGGTGTGGCCGAGGACGACCGCGGTGTGCGCGCGGACGAGCGCGAGCACCCGGGGCCCGCTCAGCGCCCGCTGCTCGGCCGGGGCGGGGTCGTGCACCGGTGTGGTGTGGGCCGGTGCGGTTGCCGCCGGGGGAGTGGTCACCGGGGAAGTGGCCGCCGTGCCGGGCAGCCAGTACGGGCGCCGCTGGAAGGGGTAGGTGGGCAGGCGCGGTCGGGTGGCGGGCACGGCCGGGAGGGACCGCGCCCAGTCGACCGGTGCGCCCGCGACGTGCAGGGCTGCCGCGGAGGTGAGCACGCGCGCCCAGTCCCCGCTGTCGCGGCGCAGGGTCTCGGCGAGCACCGGATCGGCTCCCCGGGCCTCGGCGACCTCGGCCACCGCGCCGAGCAGCACCGGGTGCGGGCTGACCTCCACCACGACGTCGTGGCCGTCGGCCAGCGCGGTCTCGACCGTGCCCGCGAACAGCACGGGGGAGCGCAGGTTGTCGAACCAGTACTGCGCGTCGAGCACCGGTTCCGCGACCCGCTCGCCGGTCGTGGTGGAGTAGAAGGCCACCTGCGGCGCCCGCGGCGTCAACCCGTCCAGGTCGCGCAGCAGCCGCTCGCGCACCACGTCGACCTGCGCGCAGTGGGAGGCGTAGTCCACCGCGACCCGGCGGGCCCGGACCCCGGTGCCCTCGCACGCGGCCACGAACGCCACCACGGCCGCCTCGGGCCCGCTGACCACTGTGGACACCGGGCTGTTGAGCGCGGCGACCTCCAGCCCCGGGTGGGCCCCGAGCAGCGACCGCACCCGCTCGGCGGGCAGCGCCACGACCGCCATCGTGCCGGTGCCCGCCAGGGCGGCGAGCGCCCGCGAGCGCAGGGCGACCACCTCGGCCGCGTCGGCCAGGGTCAGCGCCCCGGCCACGCAGGCGGCGGCGATCTCGCCCTGGGAGTGCCCGAGCACCGCGTCGGGCCGCACCCCCAGCGAGCGCCACACCGCCGCCAGGGAGACCATCACCGCGAACAGGGCGGGCTGCACGACCTCGACCCGGTCGAGGCCGTCGCCGCCGCGCAGCACCTCGTGCAGCGACCAGTCGGTGAACGGCGCCAGGGCCTCGGCGCACTCATCGATGCTGTCGCGGAAGACCGGGGAGGAGTCCAGCAGCGCACCGGCCATGCCCACCCACTGCGAGCCCTGGCCGGGGAAGACGAACAGCGTCCGCCCGGTGGGCCGCGCCCGCCCGAGGGTCGTGGCGGGGTCCGGCAGGCCCTCGGCGGTGGCGCGCAGGGCCCGCACGAGTTCCGGGTGGTCGCGGGCGACCACGGCCGCGCGGTGGCCGAAGCCGGTGCGGGTGGTCGCCGCCGCGTGCGCCACCGCGGCGAGGTCGGCGCCCTGGTCGCGGTCGAGGTGCGCCGCGAGCCGGTCCGCCTGCGCGCGCAGCGCGTCCTCGGTGCGCCCCGACAGCGGGACGCAGACCGCGTCGACCGGTCCGGGCGCGGGGGCGGGGCGGGCCGGTGGCGCGGCGCCGAGGACGACGTGGCAGTTGGTGCCGCCCATGCCGAAGGAGCTGACCCCCGCCAGCCGCGGCTCTCCGTTCCCCGGCCAGTCCTCGGCCGCGGTCACCACCCGCAGCCGCAGCCGCTCCAAGTCGATGTCGGGGTTGGGGTGCTCGTGGTTGAGGGTGGGCGGGATGACGCCGTGCTCGACCGCCAGCGCGGTCTTGATGAACCCGACGATCCCGCCCGCGCCCTCCAGGTGCCCGAGGTTGGTCTTCACCGACCCGACCGGCAGCGGCGCCGCGTCCCCGCGGGCCGCCCCCAGCGCCGCCGCCTCCACCGGGTCGCCGACCCGGGTGCCCGAACCGTGCAGCTCGACGTACTGGAGTGCGCCCGGGTCCACGCCCGCGTCCGCGCACGCCGCGCGGAGCACCTCGCACTGCGCCTCGACGCCGGGCACGGTGAGCCCGGAGGTCGCGCCGTCGTTGTTCACCGCGCTGCCCAGCAGCACGCAGTGCACGGGGTCGCCGTCGGCGACCGCGCGCGCCAGCGGCTTGAGCACGACCACCCCGGCGCCCTCGCCGCGCACGAAGCCGTTCGCGCGGGCGTCGAAGGTGAAGCACCGCCCGTCCGGGGACAGCCCGCCGAACCGCGCCGCGGCCACCGCGCCCGACCGCAGCAGGTTGAGGTTGACCCCCGCGGCGACGGCCACCTCGGACTCGCCCGAGCGCAGGCTGCCCGCGGCCAGGTGCAGCGCGACCAGCGACGAGGACTGGGCGGTGTCGACGGTCATGCTGGGGCCGCGCAGCCCCAGCGCGTAGGAGACGCGGTTGGCGATGACGGCCCGCTGCGTGCCGGTGACCGCGGTGGGGTCGATCGCGGCCTCGTCGGCCAGGCTGAGCACGGCGTAGTCGTCGCGCATCGCCCCCACGAACACCCCGACGCTCCGCCCCGCCAGCGCCGCGGGCACGATCCCCGCGTCCTCCAGGGCCGTCCACACCAGTTCCAGCACCAGGCGCTGCTGCGGGTCCATCGCCGCCGCCTCGCGGGGGGACACGCCGAAGAACTCCGCGTCGAAGCCCGCCACGTCGTCGAGGAAGGCGCCGAAGCCCGTCGCGGCGTCCGCCCCCTCGCCGGGGGTCGCCCACCGCCCCGGCGGGACGGACGACACACTGTCCACACCGGACAACAGCAGCCGCCAGAACGCGTCCGGGTCGTCGGCGCCGGGGAGGCGGCACGCCATCCCCACCACGGCGAGGGCGTTGTCGTGCGGCAACTGACCGGCGTCCATCGGGAGTTCCCATCGATCGTGTCGAGCGCGGGGCGGCACAGTGATCCCAACACCGGCCGGACCGCGCGTCGATCAGCCGTTCTGGATAGCTGAACGGCGGGGATGCCGCGCCCGGCGGGGCGGTACAGCTTTCCGGAACTCGTGTTTGAGGGCGCGGTTCCGGCTTCCTAGCCTCGGTCGGGCGCCGACAGGTCGCCGACCGCTGGTCCGGTCGGCCCGGCGAAGTGCGCGACGTGGACGAGGAGAAGGAAACCCCATGACCGTCGAGGGCAAGCTCCGCGAGTACCTCAAGCGGGCCACCACCGACCTGCACCACGCCCGCGAGCAACTGCGGGCGGCGGCCGACCGCGACCACGAACCGATCGCCGTCCTCGGCATGGCCTGCCGCTACCCGGGCGGGGTGGACACCCCCGAAGCGCTGTGGGACCTCGTGCGCGACGGCCGCGACGCCACCGGCGAGTTCCCCACCGACCGCGGCTGGGAGGTCGGGTACGACCCGACGGGCGAGGAGCCCGGGACGACGAGCACCCGCCGCGGCGGGTTCCTCGACGCGGTGGCCGACTTCGACGCCGACTTCTTCGGCATCAGCCCCCGCGAGGCGCTGGCGATGGACCCGCAGCAGCGACTGCTCCTGGAGCTGGTGTGGGAGACCCTGGAGCGCGCGGGGATCACGCCGTCGACCCTGCACGGCACCGACACCGGCGTGTTCGTCGGCGCGGTGCACGACAACTACGAGTCGCTGCTGCGCGGTGCCGAGGGGACCGAGGGCCACCTGCTCACCGGCAACTCCACCAGCGTCGCCTCCGGCCGCATCGCCTACACCCTGGGGCTGCGCGGACCCGCCCTCACCATCGACACCGCGTGCTCGTCGTCGCTGGTCGCCGTCCACCAGGCCGTGTCCGCGCTGCGGGCGGGCCAGTGCGGGCTGGCGCTGGCCGGGGGCGCGACGGTGATCGCCACCCCGGACACCTTCGTGGAGTTCAGCAGGCAGCGCGGCCTGGCCCCGGACGGGCGCTGCAAGTCCTTCTCCGCCGACGCCGACGGCACCGGGTGGAGCGAGGGCGCGGGCGTCCTGGTCCTGGCGCGGCTCAGCGACGCGCTGGCCGAAGGCCACCCCGTGCTCGCGGTGATCCGCGGCTCCGCGGTCAACTCCGACGGCGCGAGCAACGGGCTCACCGCCCCCAGCGGCCCCGCCCAGGAGGCGGTCATCCGCCAGGCGTGCGCGAACGCCCGGCTGGCGCCCGCGGCCGTCGACGCGGTCGAGGCGCACGGGACCGGCACCGCCCTGGGCGACCCCATCGAGGCGCGCGCCCTCGCCGCCGCCTACGGCGGGCACCGCGACCGGCCGCTGTGGTTGGGCTCGCTGAAGTCCAACATCGGCCACGCCCAGGCCGCCGCGGGCGTGGGCGGGCTGATCAAGCTGGTCATGGCGCTGCGGCACGGGGAACTCCCGCGCACCCTGCACGCCGAGCGGCCGGTGGCCGACGTCGACTGGTCGGTGCTGTCGCTGCTGACCGAGCCGGTGGCCTGGCCGCGGTCGGACGCGCCCCGGCGCGCCGCGGTGTCGTCCTTCGGCATCAGCGGCACCAACGCGCACCTCATCGTCGAGGAGGCCCCCGAGCGGGAACCCGCCGCGGACCCGCGACCGCCGACGACCGCGGTGCCCGTCGTGCTCTCCGGCCGCGACGACGACGCCGTGCTCGCCCAAGCCGGGCGCCTGCGGGAGTTCCTGACCGCCCACCCCGAGGTCGAACCCGCGGCGCTCGGCGCCGCGCTGGCCACGACCCGTACCCACTTCCCGCGCCGCGTCGGCTTCGCCGCCACCGACCGCCGGGAGCTGCTGGACAAGCTCGCCACCGCCGTCCCCGGCGGCCGCGACGGCGCCACGGCGTTCCTGTTCTCCGGCCAGGGCGCCCAGCGGCTGGGCATGGGAGCCCGGCTGTACGAGGCGTTCCCGGTCTTCGCCAAGGCGTTCGACGAGGTGTGCGCGCTGCTGGAGGTCGACGTCAAGGCGGCTGTGTTCGGCGCGGACCCCGCGCCGCTGGAGCGCACCGGGCTCGCCCAGCCCGCCCTGTTCGCCTTCGAGACCGCGCTGTACCGGCTCGTGGAGCACTTCGGCGTCGTCCCCGACTTCGTCGTGGGCCACTCGATCGGGGAGATCGCCGCGGCCCACGTCGCCGGGGTGCTGTCGCTGGCCGACGCGTGCGCGCTGGTGTCCGCCCGCGCCCGGCTCATGCAGGCGCTGCCCGAGGGCGGCGCCATGCTGGCGGTGCAGGCCGCCGAGCACGAGATCGACCTGAGCGGGGTCGCCGAGCAGGTCTCCATCGCCGCGGTCAACGGCGAGCGCTCCGTGGTGCTCTCCGGCGCCGAGCCCGCCGTGGCCGAGCTGGAGCGGCAGTGGCGCGAGCGCGGGCGGTGGGTGCGCAGGCTCGCCGTCAGCCACGCGTTCCACTCGCCGCTGATGGACCCGGTCCTCGACGGGTTCGCCGACGCCGTGCGCACCCTGGAGCACCGCGCCCCCACGATCCCGCTGGTCTCCACCGCCACCGGGGAGCCCCTCCCCGCCGGGGCCTCGATCGACCCGGGCCACTGGGTGGACCACGCCCGCGGCACCGTGCGCTTCCACGACGCCCTGCGCGTGCTCGTCGACCGCGGCGTCACCACCTTCGTGGAGATCGGGCCCAGCGCCGTGCTGACCCCACTGCTGGGGACGGTCGACGGCGAGGTCATCCCGACGTCGCTGCGCGGCGCGCCCGAGGACACCGCGGTCGTCGCCGCGTTGGCCGCCGCGCACGCCCGCGGGCACGACGTGGCGTGGGAGCGGTTCTTCCCGCGCGCGGCGACGCTGCCGGACGGGCTGCCGACCTACCCCTTCCGGCACCAGCGCTTCTGGCCCACCGCCCGCCCGGCCGCCGCGGACGCCTCCGCCCTCGGCCAGGACGCCGTGGACCACCCCCTGGTGCGCACCGCGGTGGAGCTGCCGGACGGCACGACGGTGTTCACCGGCGCGCTGACGTTGCAGATTCCACACTGGACGCCGCAGCACCTCGTCCACGGCACCCCGATCCTGCCTGGCACCACGTTCGTCGACATGGCCCTGTGGGCGGGCAGGCGGCTGGGCTTCGGGCGCATCGACGAGATCAACCACCACGTGTTCGTCTCCGCCGAGCCGGACCGGACCCGCCAGCTCCGCCTGGTGGTCGAGCCCGTCGACGGCGGCGGCCTGCGCGCGTTCACCGTCCACTCGCGCTTCGTGGACGACCCGGCCGGGCAGTGGACCCACCACGCCACCGGCGCGCTCGCCGCGGAGCCCCTGGAGGCCAGGGCCGTGGCGCAGTGGCCGCCCGCCGACGCCGAGCCCATCCCCGTCGAGCCGTTCTACCGGCGGCTGGCCGACGCCGGTCTCGGCTACGGCCCCTACTTCACCGGCATCCGGGCCGGGTGGCGCAGCGGCCCGGTCCGCTACGCGGAGGTGTCGCTGCCCGCCGACGCCGACCCCGGCACCCACGGGGTGCACCCGGCGCTGCTCGACGCGACCCTGCAACTGGCCGCGGTCGGCACCGAGCCCGGCACCGAGCACCAGGTCCGCGTGCCCTACTCCTGGTCCGGGATCACCCTGCACGCCACCGGGGCCACGTCGGTGCGGGTGCGGCTGACCGCCAAGGGCGTGGACACCATGGCCATCGACATCACCGACCCGGCGGGCAACCCGGTCGCCACGGTCGACTCGATCACCCTGCGGCCGGTGTCGCCGGAGCAACTGCGCGCGGCCACCGCCCGCCGCGGCGGGCTGCTGCACGAGCTCACCTGGCGCACCGCCACCCCGGCGCGGGCCGACGCGGCGACCGCGCCGCTGGTCGTCCGGCTCACCGGCGAGGACACCGACCCGGTCACCGCCGCGCACGACCTGCTGCACCGCGCGCTGAGCACGGTGCAGGGGGAGGACGACCCAGTGGTGGTGTGCACCACCGGTGCCGTCGCCACCGACTACGACGAGGCGGGCCCCACCGACCTCGCCGCCGCCGCCGCGTGGGGACTCGTGCGCTCCGCGCAAGCCGAGCACCCCGGCCGCTTCGTCCTGGTCGACGTGGACGGGGAGTTGGCCGACTCCGTCTTGGCCGCGGCCGTGGCCACCGGTGAGCCGCAGGTGGCGGTGCGCCGGGGGCGCCTGCTGGTGCCCAGGGTGGTGCCCGCGGTCGCCCGGCCACGGGAGGGGGGCGCCCTCGACCCCGACGGCACCGTCCTGGTCACCGGCGCCGCGGGCGCCCTGGGCGCGCTGGTGGCCCGCCACCTGGTACGCCACCACGGCGCCCGGCACCTGCTGCTGGTGAGCAGGCGCGGTGCGGCCGCCGGGGGGATCGCGGAGCTGGAGGCCGAGCTGACCGGGCTGGGCGCGGCGGTCACCGTTGCCGCCTGCGACGTCGCCGACCGCGCCGCGCTGGCCGCGGTGCTGGCCGCCCTCCCCGAGCGGCACCCGCTGACCGCCGTCGTCCATGCCGCGGGCGTCGTCGACGACGGGGTGGTGGCCGAGCTGACGCCCGAGCGCGTCGACGCCGTGCTGCGCCCCAAGGTCGACGCCGCCTGGCACCTGCACGAGCTGACCGCCGGGTTGGAGCTGCGCTCGTTCGTCCTGTTCTCCTCGGTCTCCGGGCTGCTCGGCACCCCCGGGCAGGCGGCTTACGCCGCGGCCAACAGCTTCCTCGACGCCCTGGCCCAGCACCGGCGGGCGCGCGGGCTGGCCGCCACCGCACTGGCCTGGGGACCGTGGGCCGAGGCCGAGGGGGGCCTCGGGATGGCCGAGGGGCTCACCGCCGTCGACCGCGACCGCCTCGCCCGCTCGGGCATCGCCCCCATCACCGGCGGCGAGGGCCTGGCCCTGTTCGACGACGCGCTCGGCACCGACGCGGCGCTGCTGGTCACGGCCCGGTTCGCCGTCGCACCGGGCAGCTCGCCCGCCCCGGTGCTGCGCGAGCTGGTCCGCCCGGCGCCCCAGCGGTCGCGCCCGGCCGTGGTGCCCGAGCGCGACGACCTGGCCCGGCGGCTGGCCGCCGCACCCGCCGAGGACCGGGTCGACACCGTGCTCGCGGTGGTGCGCACGCACGTGGGCGCCGTGCTGGGCCACGACCGGCCGCAGGCGATCGACCTGGCGCGCGGGTTCCTGGAGATCGGGTTCGACTCGCTCACCACCCTGGAGCTGCGCAACCGCCTCAAGGCCGCCACCGGGGTCAAGCTCACCACCACCGCCCTGTTCGACCACCCGACACCGACGGCGCTGGCCGAACACCTGCTCGGCCTGCTCGTCGACGACGGCGCCGACGGCGGTACCGCAGGCACCGCCAGCACCGGCGCGGTCACCCCCGCGGTCACCCCGCCGTCCTCCGCCGACGACCTGGCCGACGACTTGGCCGAGGACCTGGCCGACTCCAGCGACGAGGAACTGCTGGCGTTCATCGGCCGCGAGTTCGGGGCCGTCTGATGAGCGACGACAAGCTCCGGTCGGCGCTGAAGAAGCTGACCGTCGACCTCTACCGCACCCGGGAGCGGCTGCGCGCCGCCGAGGACCGCGCCGAGGAGCCCATCGCGATCGTCGGCATGGCCTGCCGCCTGCCCGGCGGGGTGCGCTCCCCGGAGCAGCTCTGGCAGGTGCTCGCCGACGAGCGCGACGTCACCGGCGAGTTCCCCACCGACCGCGGCTGGGACCTCGACTCGCTCTACGACCCCGACCCCACCAGGTCCGGGCGCAGCTACACCAGGCGCGGCGGGTTCCTCGACGACGTCGCGGGCTTCGACGCCCCGTTCTTCGGCATCGCGCCGAAGGAGGCCGCGGCCATCGACCCCCAGCAGCGGCTGCTGTTGGAGACCGCCTGGGAGGCCGTGGAGAGCGGCGGGCTGGACCCGCGAGCGCTGCGCGGGTCGCGGGCCGGGGTCTTCGTCGGCCTGATGTACCACGACTACGGGCCCCCGCCGCACCTCGCGCCGCCCAGCGCCGAGGGGCAGCTGACCATCGGCACCGCGGGCAGCGTCGCCGCGGGCCGCATCTCCTACCTGCTCGGGTTGCAGGGCCCGACGATGGCGGTCGACACCGCCTGCTCCTCGTCGCTGGTGACCCTGCACCTGGCCTGCCAGGCGCTGCGCGCGGGGGAGTGCACCCTGGCCCTGGCCGGTGGGGCGACGGTGATGTCCACCCCCGGCACCTTCACCGAGTTCAGCAGGCTGCGCGCGATGTCCCCGGACGGGCGGTGCAAGCCGTTCTCCGCCGACGCCGACGGCGTGGCCTGGGGCGAGGGCGCGGGTGTGCTGCTGCTGGAGCGGCTCAGCGACGCCCTGGCCAACAACCACCCGGTGCTGGCGGTGGTGCGCGGCTCGGCGACCAACTCCGACGGCGCCAGCAGCGGGCTCACCGCGCCCAGCGGCCCGGCCCAGCAGCGGGTCCTGCGCGCGGCCCTGGCCGCCGCGGGCCTCGAACCGTCCGATGTGGACGTGGTGGAGGCGCACGGCACCGGGACCCCGCTGGGCGACCCCATCGAGGTCCAGGCCCTCGACGCGGTCTTCGGCCCCGACCGCGACCGCCCGCTGTGGCTGGGGTCGGTGAAGTCCAACACCGGTCACGCCCAGGCCGCCGCGGGCGTGGCCGCGGTGATCAAGGTGGTGCTGGCCCTGCGGCACGGCGTCCTGCCGCGCAGCCTCAACGTCAGCACGCCCACCCCGCACATCGACTGGTCCACCAGCCCCGTGCGCCTGCTCACGGCGGCGACGCCGTGGCCGCGCGGTGACCGGCCCCGCCGGGCCGGGGTGTCGGCGTTTGCCATCAGCGGCTCCAACGCCCACGTGGTGGTGGAGGAGGCGCCCGCGCCGCAGGACCTCCCCGCGGTCGAACGCGTCACCACGCCTTGGGTGCTGTCCGGCCGCACCGCCGAGGCCCTGCGCGAGCAGGCCGCCCGGCTGCACGCGCACCTGGTGGCCCACCCCGGCGCGCACCCCGGCGACGTGGCGGTGTCGCTGGCCGCGCGCACCCCGCTGGCGCACCGGGCCGCCGTGCGGTGCGCGGACCCGCTGCCCGCCCTCGCCGCGCTCGCCGCGGGGGACCCCGCCCCCGGGGTCACGACCGGCGTCGTCGACGGCGGTGACGTCGCGGTCCTGTTCTCCGACGAGCAGCCGCACACCGGCGCGGGGAGTGCCCTGCACCGGGCGCACCCGGTGTTCGCCGAGGCGTTCGACGCCGCCTGCGCGGCCTTCGACCCGCACCTGGACCGGCCGCTGCGGTCGGTGGTCTTCGACCCGGAGCACGCCGAGTCGCTGCGGCGGCCCGAGTACGCCCAGCCCGCCCGGTTCGCCCTCGCCGTGGCGCTGTTCTGGCTGGTGCGCTCCTGGCGGGTCCGCCCGGACGCGGTGGTGGGCACCGGTGTCGACGAGCCCGCCGCGGCCCACGTCGCGGGCGAGCTGTCGCTGGCCGACGCCGCCCACCTCGTCGTCGCGCGCAGCAGGTCCCTGCCCGAGGACGAGATCCGCGCTGTCGTGGACGGCCTCGACCACCAGCCGCCCGTGCTCACCCGCACGACCGTTCCGGAGGCGAGCACCACCCTGCGGCTCGGAACGCGCACCGCCGACCGGGAAAGCCTGGTCGCCGCGCTCGCCGAGGCGTTCGCCGCCGGGGTCGACGTCGACCTCACCACCGCCCTCGCGGGCACCGGGACGACCGTCCCGCTGCCGACCTACGCCTTCCAGCGGCGTCGGTACTGGTTGGACAGCACCGACGTGGCCGGGAACCCCGCCGTGCTCGACACCGCCGTCGACCTGGCCGAGGGCGGCAGCGTGCACACCGGTTGGCTCTCTCCCGCGCGCCCGGCGTGGCTCGCCGACCACCGCGTGGGAGACCAGGTCGTGGTGCCCGCCACCGCGGTGCTCGACCTGGTTGTCCGGGCAGGCTCGGGCCGGGTCGAAGAACTCGTCCTCACCGAGCCCCTCGTCGCCCCCGCCGAGGTCCAGGTGCACGTCTCGGCGCCGGACGAGCGCGGCGCGCGGTCGGTGGCGGTGTCCGCCAGGACCGCGCGCGACGCGGCGTGGACCCGGCACGCCCACGCCAGGGTGGTCGCCCCGACCGCGGCGCCCCCGGCGCAGGTCCAGTGGCCGCCCGCCGGTGCCGAACCCGTCGACACCACCGGGCTGCACGACGCCCTCGCCGCCCGCGGCCTGCACTACGGGCCCGCCTTCCGCGGGCTGCGGGCGCTGTGGCGCGCCGACGGCGAGCTGTACGCCGAGGTGCGGCTGCCGGTCGAGGCCGGGCCGCACGCGGTGCACCCGGCGCTGCTCGACGCGGCCCTGCACCCGGTGGCCGCGGGGGTCCTGCTCGCCGACACCGGCTCCACCCGGCTGCCGTTCTCCTGGGCGGGTGCCCAGGTGCACGGTGCCTGCGGCACCGAACTGCGCGTGCGCCTCACCGCCACCGGCCCGGACTCGGTCGCCCTGGCGGCGTGGGACGCGGCGGGCAGGCCGGTGTTCAGCGCCGAACAGCTCCACGCCCGACCGGTCGACCTCGCCGTCGGTGAGGGCGGTGTGCTGCACCGGGTGGACTGGGAGGAGGTGGCACCGGTCGAGGCAGGCAGGCACACCCGGTTGGAGGCGATCCTCCCCGGCGGTGCCGACGACGACCCGCTGCCCCGGCGCGTGCGTGGCGCGCTCGCCGAGGCCACCGCGTTCGTCCGCGACCGGGTGATCGCGCGCGGCGAACGGGTCGTGGTGGTGGGCACCGACGTCGAGGCCGACCCGGTGCGCGCCGCGGTGTGGGGACTGCTGCGCTCCGCGCAGACCGAGCACCCCGACCGCATCCGGCTCGTCGACACCGACGGACCGGTGGTGTTCGCCGACGAACCCCGGATCTCGGTGCGCGGCGGGCGCCCGCACGCCCCCCGGCTGCGCCCCGCCGCCGCCCACCCGGCGCCCCCGTGGCGGGGCGGCGCGCTCCTGGTCACCGGCGCGGGTGGGGTGGTCGGCTCGGCGCTGGCCCGGCACGCCGTCGACGCCCACGGCGTCGACCGGCTGGTGCTGGTCAGCCGCCGCGGCGAGCACTCGCCCGGCCTGGCGCGGCTGGCGCGGGAGCTGCGCGACCGCGGCGCCTCGGTGCTCGTGCGCGCCTGCGACGTCTCCCGGCACGAGCAGGTCGCCGACCTGCTCGCGGGCATCGAAGACCTGCGCGGCGTCGTGCACGCCGCCGGGACGACCTCGGACGCGGTGCTCGACCGCCTGACCCCGGCGGACTTCGACCGCGTGCTCGCGCCCAAGGTCGACGCGGTGACCGCCCTCGACGCGCTGACCCGCGACCACGACCTGGACTGGTTCGTCGTGTGCTCGTCGGCGGCGGGGTGGTGGGGCACCGCCGGGCAGGCCAACTACGCCGCGGCCAACGCCTGCGTCGACGCCATGGTGCGAGCCCGCCGCGCCGCCGGGCTGCCCGGCCTGTCGCTGGCCTGGGGGTTGTGGGCCGAGCGCGGTGACCTCAGCGGTCACCTCGACGAGGTGGACCTGCGCAGGCTCGCCCGCGCGGGGGTCGAACCGATGTCCACCGCGGACGCCCTGGCCGCCTTCGACGGCGCGCTGGGCGCCCCCGACCCGGTGCTGCTGCCGGTGCGGCTCACCACGGTGGCCACGGCCCCGCCCGTGTCCGCGGCCCCGGCCCGGGCGGTGGAGGTGGGCGGGGGAGACCTCACCGCCATGATCACCGCCGCGGTCGCCGACGTCCTCGGGCACCGGTCCGAAGACGTCTCCCCGGACTCCACGCTGTTCGAGGTGGGGCTCAACTCGCTGACCGCGCTGGAGCTGCGCGACCGCGTCGAGCGGCTCTCCGGCCTGTCGCTGCCGGTGACCGCCGTCTTCGACCACCCGACGCCGCGGACGCTGGCCAAGCACCTGCGGGCCCAGCTCGACCCGGCCGAGCGCCCCATGACCACTGTGGACACCGAGCCGCTGGCGGGCACCACGGTCCTGATCACCGGCGCGTACGGGGGGCTGGGCCGGTTGTTCGCCGAGCACGTCGCGGAGGCCGGGGCCGACCTCGTCCTCACCGGGCGCGACGGCGACGCCCTAGCCGAGGTGGCCGAGGCCGCCCGCTCCCGCGGCGCGCGGGTGCTCTGCGCCCCGCTGGACATCACCGACGACACCGCGCCCGAGGTGGTGCGGCGCGCCGTCGCCGAGTTCGGGGCGGTGGACGTGCTGGTCAACAACGCGGGCGTGGCGGGCCCGGCGGGACCGCTGTGGGAGACCGACGAGGCCCAGTGGTGGCACGCGGTGGAGGTCAACCTGCGCGGCAGCCTGCGGGTCTGCCGGGCCGTGCTGCCGGGCATGGTGGCCCGCGGGTCGGGGCGCATCGTCAACGTCGTCAGCTCCGCGGGCAGGCACCGCTGGCCCAACCTGTCGTCCTACTCGGTGTCCAAGGCAGCCCTGATCAAGGTCGGGGACAACCTCGCGCCCGAGCTGGCGGGAACCGGGGTCTCGGTGCTCAGCTACCACCCCGGTCTGGTCGACCTGGGCATCACCCAGCGCCGGATCGACCTCGGCGCCACCGGCGAGTACTGGGGCGACGGGGTCGGCGACTGGTTGCGCGAGCAGCGCGACCACGGCCGCTTCACCAGCCCGCGGCGGGCGGCCGAGGTGCTCGTCGACCTCGCCGCGGGCGCGGCCGACCGGCTGTCCGGGGCGTACCTGACACCCGATGACGACATCGCGGCACTGCTGCGCGACCACGGCTGAGCAGCGACCGGGAACCACACCCGAGGTGCCGCGGTCCAGGCGCGGGCCGCACCGGTGCCCGCGGTCGACCGACGACGGCGGTGGGCCCGGTCCAGGATGGCCGCACGGCCGCCCGACCTGACCGGAAGGCCCGGGTACCGGGTCCGTGCGGCACCCGGCACCACCTGCCCGGGTGGCCGGGCCGCCTGCGTCGTCGGTTCCGTTCGCTGCCCGTTCGGTGCCCGGTTCCGCCGCACCCGTGCCCGTTCGGCCCGCGGTCTGCCCGCTTGCGAACCGGGTGGCCCGCTGGTCGGCAGCCGGGGCCATCCCTGCTCGGCGCGCCGGTGCGCCGAGCAGCGGTGTGGTTTCGCGCGGCGGGTGCTGACTGCATCACCGGTGGGCGATTTGGTGGCGGGCGGTTTCGTCGTCAGCATCCTCCCATGATCTCGCCGGAACACTCCGAACTGATCCGCGCCCGGTTGTCCAGCGGGCTCCGCCGACTGCGGGTGGACGCGGGCATGACGGGGATCGTGCTGGCGAAGGCCGTCGGCATCAGCCAGCCGAAGCTCTCCAAGATCGAGACCGGGATGGCGCTGCCCGGTTCGGCCGAGGTGCGGGCGATCGCGGAGGTGACCGGCGCACCCGAGGCGGTGCTCGACGAGCTGCTCTCCCTGCTGCGCGCGCTGCACACCGACTACGAGAGCCCGCGGGTGATGCTGCACCGCGGCGCGCACCGCAGGCAGCAGGAGATCAACCGGATGGAGGAGAAGGCCACCCGCACGCACTGCCTGCAGATCTCGATGGTGCCCGGGCAGTTGCAGACCGAGCGGTACATGCGCACCTGCTTCCCGTCGCTGTCCCCGGACGAGGTCGACGCCGCGGTCGCCGCCCGCAAGCAGCGGCAGCGCCTGCTCGCGCGCCCGGACAAGCAGTTCACCTTCCTGCTCACCGAGAGCGCCGTGCGGTGGTGCCGCGGCCCGGCCGCGACGATGGCCGAGCAGGTGCGGACCCTGATCGACTTCACCTCCTCGCCCACGGTGCGCCTCGGGGTGCTGCCCTGGCACAGACCGGTCCTCGCCCAGCCCAGGCACAGCTTCTACGTCTACGACGAGCGCCTGGTCACGATCAGCCTGCAAACCGCCTACACCACCATCCGCGACCCGGAGGAGGTGTCGGACTACCTGGAGCTGTTCAACGCCGTGCAGGACAAGTGCGCATTCGGCGCCGAAGCGCGGGTCGTGCTGGGGCGGGTCCTGCGAGACCTGCGCGGCACACCGTGACCCGGGTCGTGCGCTTGTCGAGGCCCGCGACGAGCTACTTGTCGATGATCCCGTGGTCCTGGTCGGGAAAGCGACCCTGACGACGATTCGCATTACGGCACGGGAATCGTCGTCCGGCGCTTTCCGGGGAGTGGTACTTGCGCGGGTGGGGCGATCAGCACGCGGTCATCGGTGTGCGGTCGCTGGTCAGGTCCACGCGAATGGCTTCGGCCGTACGGAATACGGCATTCATGGCGCGGGTCACGTCGATCCGGCCCTTGGGCGCCCACACGCCGATGGCCATGAACGGGTGCTGGTCTCCGGTCAGCAGGGGCGCCCCGATCGCGGTGGTGTCGGGGAGGTACTCGCTGTCGACCAGGGCGACGCCGCGGTTGCGTGTGACCTCGAACTGGCGGGCCAGGTCCACCACGCAGGTGCGGGTCCGCTCGGTGTGCCGCTGCGGGAAGTGCTCCTCCAGCAACGAGACCGCGTCGGGCCGGTGGGCCAGCAGCGCACGCCCGACGGCCGTGCAGTGCGCGGGGGCGGTGACGGGTGAGCGCAGGACCAGCGGCGCCCAGTGCCGGGTGTAGAAGGTGTCGACGATCTCGACGTCGGGCCCGCTCAGCACCGCGGTGATCACGATGCCGCCGGTGGCGTCGCGCAGTTCGACCAGGTACGGGTTGAGCACCCGGCGCAGCCGCTCGGCCCGCGACCGCGCGCTGTCGCGGGTCAGGTCGCCCAGGTAGGACCCGAGGACGTAACCGTCCTGCACCCGGGTCACCAGGTCCAGGTCGAGCAGGATGCGCAACATGCGGTGCACGGAGGACTTCGGCTTCCCGGACTGCCGGGTGATGCTCGACAGCGACGTCGGACCGGGTGCCTGCGCGATCGTCTCCAGCAGCTCGAAGGCCTTCTTCAGGGGCCCACCGGCGCTGGGTGCCGACGAGAGGGTTTCGGTCATGTCGATCAGGCGCTCCAGGGGGACGGGTCCGGTGTGGTTCAGTGGTCGGTGACCACTGTGAACGTACCCGCGCGATGGCCTGATTCCACATATTCGCAGTGACGGGGAATGGTGGGGACTTCCCCTGTGCGCGGCCCCTGTTCCGCCATTGGTGTGACGGCGACGGCCAATCGGTGGCGATGCCCGGCCTGATATTCCGAGTGCTGTGGAATTACGCTCGGAATTAACCTCGATTTTCACCGTGAAAGACGATGACGGGGGCGGTGGTGCTTTGTGTGTCACATTTCGGGAAGAGGTGGGGCTCGTCCACGTCCGCGCTCGCGCCGCCGACCCGCCGCTGTCAGTTGTAGGCGGGTGTACGACCTGCCGCGACCTGCCGTCAGCGCATCGGTGGCGTTTCGTCAGGACATCGTCATCCGCGGTCGCCACCACCGGGATGGCCGTGCTGCACGAACTGGCCGACGACCTCGACGACGACACCGCCGTCCTGCCCGGTGGGCGGGGCCCGACCCCGAACCCCTGACCGGCTTCTCCGTGCGCCGGTGGGCCGCGCGCCACCTGTCCGACGACACCGAGCCTGCGGCCGGGCCTGCCCGCGCGGCCGGGCGCGCCGCGCGGGGGTCCTCGCCCAGCAGCGCCCGGCCCCGCGCCCGCAGCGCGGTGAACCGGTCGACGTCCAGCTCACCCTCGTCCACGTGCAGCAGGTAGCCGCGCCCGCGGGTGGCCAGGCGGCGGCGCCCCCTGCCGCCGGGGTCCCAGGAGTCCAGCTTGGCGCGCAGTCGCTTGACCTGCGCCTCCAGCACGTTCTCCGCCCCGGCCGGGTCCTTGCCGTGCCAGGCTGGCGCCAGCAGCGCGCCGGTGGACACCACCCGGTTGGCGTTGAGCAGCAGCGACGCCGGCACCACCCGGTTGCGCGCCGCGCACCTCGACCTGGGCGCCGTTCGCCGTGGACACCGCCGGCGGGCCCAGCAGGCGGAACATCACCGGTCGCTCCTCCTCACCACGTTCGCCATCGGTCCTCTCCCCGTCGTCGCCGCGGTGGGCGCCCACCGAACGTCCGCCACCGGGCTCGCCGACTCAGATGTGACCACCGCCGAGCCCGCGGCGCACGGCCGGGTCGATCGGCGTGTCGGGAGCGTGTGGGGCGGTGGTGTCACCGCCGGTCCGCGGTCGGGGCGCCCACGACCGTCAGCCCGCGGTGGCGTGCACCGGGCGCGCGGCCGGGACGTCCGCACCACGCCGTGTCCCCTCGATCCGGGCAGCGCGGTTCGCGGCGGTGTCCCGCAGCGCCGCGACCAGCTCGCGCGCCAGGTCCGGTGCGAGTCCGTCGACGCGGTGGACCAACCACAGCGTCCGGGTCGCCCGCGGGTCGGGCAGCGGGCGCACCGCCACCTCGACGGGGAGCGGGACGGGCAGCGCCCCCTCCGGCAGCAGTGCCACCCCCATGCCGCGGGCGACCAGGCCCAGCACGACCTCGATCGAGTCCAGGTGCACCACCGGTCGCCGGGCCCCGCCCAGGTGGCGGGCGGCGGCGCCCAGCGCTCGTTCCCCCTTCGAGCACAGCACGGGCAAGCCCGCGCCCCCGGTGGCGCCCGTGGTCGCGGTGAGCAGCACGACCCGCTCGGTCAGCAGCGGCACCCGGGTGACCTCGGTGCCCGGCGCCACGGGTCCGGGCACCACCGCCGCGTCGAGGTCGCCGGACGACACCGAGCGCAGCAGGCCCGCGCAGTCGTCCTCGACGACCTCCACCCGCGTCCCGGGCCTGCGGGCGCCCAGCGCGGTCACCGCACCGGGCAACCAACCCGCCGCGGCGGTGGGCACCGCGCCGAGGCGCAGGTTCCCGGCGCCCGGCGGTGGACCGGACGCGAGGCCGTGTAACAGTTCCACCAGGCCGACGATCGCGCGGACCGGTTCCAACATGGCCCGTGCGGCGTCGGTGAGCGCGACGGGCCGGACGCTGCGGTCGAAAAGTTCTACGCCCAACTCGCCCTCGAGGCCCTTGATCTGCATGCTGATCGCGGGTTGGCTCAGCCCGACCTGCCTGCCCGCCTCGGCGAAGGACCCCGAGCGGTCGATCGCCAGCAGGATCTCCAGTGACTTCAGGTTCACCGCACCCCCTCTTCCTGGACCAGACCACCCGAGGCTAGGGCGAGGTCGGTTCGGTCGGGGTCCCTGTCCAGGAAGTCGGAACGGGCGGTGTCGGCTACCGGTTGCCGCCGACCGGTTCGACCGCCGGGACCGCGGGGTGCGGCGGGTGACCCGGCGGGACCGGTCCGGCATCCTTCGGCAGGCAGACGCGGCGGTCGAAGGGGTAGGCGAACAGCGGCACGCGGCGGGGCCGCCGGGCCCCGGGCCACCACCGCGTCCAGTCGACCTCGGCGCCGGACAACCACTCCAGCGCCGTGACCGCCTCCTCGATATACCTGAACTCCGTTCCCGCGGCTCTGCTTGCCCGGCACCCGATTTCGAGGACCCCGCGCTCCACCGCCACGGCCACCCGTACGAGTTCCTGGCGGCCCTGCGCGAGGAAGCGGCGGTGCACCCCACCCGACCTCGCCCACCCTGGGTCACGACTTCTGGGGGTGTTCCGGTCGAGGAGGCCGTGCGGGTCATGGTCGGCGCGGCGTGTCGGGACCCCCGCCGCCACGCCGATCCCGGCGTGTTCGGCCCCCGGCGCGCCAGGCACGGCGGCCTCGTGTTCGGCCACGGTCCCCACCACCGCGTGGGTGCGGTGCCGGCCCAGGAGCAGGTGGCGCTGCTCCTGCGAACCAGGGAGTAGGACCGCGCCCGAGCGCCGGTGGTCCGACGGCTTGCCAGTCTACTTAGGATTCTTCGTTGGGGGAGCGGCATTCTGGGTGCGCTGGAACCGATTAATCCACAGCTATGTTGTGCCGCACCGACTACCGGTGCGAGAACCACTCTTCCGTGGTCGACGGAGGACCGGCAAGGGGTGGTAGACACTCGGCGGGTTCTATAGCCTCTCCACAGCGGTGGCCGTTCCCGAACTCGGCCCCGGGTCGTGCCGGGCGGTCGCCCGCGACCGGAGCAGGTGACGACGTCGAACCCCGAACGGTGACGCCACGCGGGCGCGTCCGTCGGCGAAGGAGGCCGGGATGGTCGAATTGACCCGAATGGGGTTGGCGTGCCAGGACGGCGAGGCCTGTCCCGCGTTCTACCTGACCTCGCACGGCACCGTGGTGGTGCAGGGACACTCGGTGGTGGACCCCGGGGCGCTCGCCCAGATCCGGTTCTCCCCCGGCGAGGACGCGGTCGAGGTGCCGCTGTCGGTGCTCGTCGCGGCCTACGAGCACTACCGCGCCGCGTCGTGCACGTGAAGTGACCGCCGCCCTGCGCCCCCTCCGGGCGTGGGACTGCCCGTCCGGCCCCCGTGCGATCGATCGTGCCGACGGTCGTCGTGGGTCGTGAAGTGGGGGTTCCGCACAAGTCGTGGCGGGGCTGTCCGCCCGCCTACCGGCGGCCGGAGGGTGGGGCGCGTGGTCGGTGGCACTGGCCGGACCTCCTGGACGCGGGAGTCGCTGGCGCGCAGGCTCGGGGTGGCGCCGGGCGCCCTGCGTGCCTGGGAACTGCGGTACGGCCTGGTACCCACCGTGCGCGTCGGCCCCGGCAAGCTGCGCTACGGCGCCGCCGACGCCG